>DREN01000464.1 GCA_011051075.1 Deltaproteobacteria bacterium
ACCCTATCTCATTGCACAGGGACGGCAGCATGCGCTTGAAATAAGCTACGGGAAAGCCCCAGGAGAGAGTCTCTGTTGGAGCCTGTTCGGGTCCCTGCCTGCTTCGAAGCTGTAATCCAACTAAGGGGGCGTTCCATGTCCTGTGGAGTATTTTGTTGCGTCCTTTGGAAAAGAGGCCCCCACGGACTAAGGATAACCGCACAGGTCGAAAATTTTTCATTGACAGATCAAATAAGAAGATCATCTCGTTCAGTCTGCGCCAATTTGAGAGAAGCCTGGGCCAAGCGGGAGGTATGAGGCCCATTTTGTTAGTAAGCTTACGGACTGTGATGGAGAGAACAGTGAAATAGATACTTGGCTAGATTTTGCCAAAGATTGTGGATACATGAATAGTGACGTGCATGAACGTTTAACAAGAGAGTGTGAGGAAATTGGAGCGATGCTCGGTTCGATGCTTAACAACCCGGCGCCGTTTCTGATAAGAAGCCGGTGAGTTTTCCAATTCCGACCTCTGACTTCTGACTTCTGACATAAACCCGACTTGCTTCAAACAACGGACAAACAACAAATGTCTAACGATCTCTTCAAAGTGGATCAATTGACCATCCGGTTTGGAGGCCTGACCGCAGTGGACAGGGTCAGCTTCAACGTGGAACAGGGCTCCATATACTCCATTATCGGGCCCAACGGGGCAGGCAAGACAACCATCTTCAACTGCATCAGCGGACTGTATAGGCCTGATTCAGGGCGTATCATCTTTAAGGGAGAGGATGTTGTGGGGCAGAAGCCCCACCAGATCGCCCTGAAGGGTATTGCCAGGACATTTCAGAACATCGAGCTTTTTTCCCGCATGACCACCATGGAAAACCTGATGCTTGGCCGTCATATCCACATGAAGACCAACGTATGGACCGGAGCCACCTTTTTCAGAAGAGGTTCCAGCGCTGCCATGGAAGAGATAAAAAACAGAGAAAGGGTTGAGAGGATCATCGATCTCCTTGACCTGCAGTCGGCCAGGGATCAGTTCGTTGGAGGGCTTCCCTACGGGACCCAGAAGCTGATAGAGCTGGGAAGGGCCCTGGCCCTGGAACCGGAGCTACTCCTCTTAGACGAGCCTTCTGCAGGGATGAATTCCGAGGAAAAGCAGGACCTTATATTCTGGATCAAGGATATCCAGGACGAATTGGGGTTGACCATCCTCCTGATAGAGCACGACATGAAGATGGTGATGGATATCTCAGACCTTATTCTTGCCATCAACTTCGGTAAACCTATCACCGAAGGAAAACCCGAGGAGGTCCAGAGCCATCCAGAGGTCCTGAGGGCCTACCTGGGAGAGGACGAGGACGTTGACCACGCTGCTTGAAATAAAGAATATCGAAACCCTTTACACCCTTATCTATGCGCTTCGGGGGGTGTCTCTGACTGTGGATCAGGGGACCATTACCGCGATTCTTGGAAACAACGGGGCTGGAAAAACCACCATATTAAAGACGGTCATGGGCCTTCTGGATGATCAGCCTGACAAGGGGACCATAGAGTTCTTAGGAAAGCGGATCGACGGCAAGGACCCCGAGGTAATCGTAAGGATGGGCCTGTCCTACGTGCCTGAGGGGAGGGAGGTCTTTGACGAGCTGAGCGTGAGGGAAAACCTCCTCATGGGGGCCTATATTCGGAGGGATCGGGCAGGCATCAGGGAGGATTTTGAGCAGATATACTCATATTTTCCCGTACTCAAGGAGAGGGAAGACCAATGGGCAGGGACCCTCTCCGGGGGCGAACAGCAGATGCTGGCAATCGGCCGGGCCCTTATGAACCGTCCCAGGCTCCTCTTTTTAGATGAACCCTCCCTGGGCCTCTCACCCCTGCTGGTGAAGGAGATCTTCAGGATCATAAAGGCGATCAACCAGAAGGGTGTTACCATACTCCTTGTTGAACAGAACGCGCGCATGGCCCTGGCAATCTCTGATTTCGGCCTTATTCTGGAAAACGGTCGGTTTGTCATGAAGGGGGAGGCCAGGGAGCTGATGGAAGACAAGGATGTTCAGGAGTTCTACATGGGGATGAGGTCTGAGGAATCGGCAAAGGGCTTTCAACGCTGGAAGAGAAAGAAGCGATGGAGATAGGGGAAACCGGCTTGAACATGACTGAAGAGGTCGTTCCGAAGGTATTCAGACGGACGGTGGAGAAGTACGGCGACCGTGTGGCCATGCGGAAGAAGGAGTACGGGCTCTGGCACGACATCTCGTGGAACCGGTTGTACCATCAGGTCAGGTGTGTTGGGGCGGCCCTTATCTCCATGGGCCTCGAGAAAGGGGACTGTGTCTCCATCATCGGGGATAACTGCCCCGAGTGGGTGATCGTGGACCTTGCTATCCAGTGCGCAGGGGGTGTGGCGGTAGGGGTATATTCCACCAACGCGTGGCCGCAGGTGGAGTACGTGGTTCACGATTCAGAATCCAAGTTCTTTTTTGTTGAGAATGAAGAACAGTTGGATAAATGGCTGCACTTCCGGGATAAGGTCCCTCATCTGAAAAAGGTCGTTGTATGGGACCTGGAGGGGCTAAAGCATTTTGAGGATCCCATGGTCATGACCTTTGAAGGGATTCTCAACAAGGGCCGCCAGGTCCTTGAAAAGGCCCCGGGTCTCTTTGAGTCCCGCATGGAGGAGGTGGACCCCGAGGATCTCTCCGTGCTCATATACACCTCAGGCACCACCGGCCCGCCAAAGGGGGCCATGCTCACCCACCGGAACGTAACATGGATGGGTGAGGCCATCTGCAGGGACAATCCCGTATATGATACCGATGAGGTCATGTCTTTTCTCCCCCTGTGCCATATCTTTGAAAGGCTCTTTTCGGTCTTCGCCCAGATCACCCACGGATACACGGTTAACTTCATAGAGAGCCTGGACACGGTCACGGACAATATGCGGGAGATATCCCCAACCGTGGGATATGCGGTCCCCAGGATCTGGGAGAAGTACCTCTCAGCCGTATATATAAGGATGTCCGACGCTACCTGGTTCAAGAGGATGGTCTTCGGCGCGGCCCTCAAGATCGGAAAGAAACGCGCCACATTGAATATGAACTTCAAGCCTGTGCCGTTTTATGTGGAGCTCCTCTACAGGTTAGGTCACCTCCTTGTCTTCCGTAAGCTCAAGGAGCGGTTGGGTTTTGACCGGATGCGCGTGGCCTATTCAGGGGCGGCCCCCATATCGCCTGACGTGCTTCTCTTTTTTCAATCCATCGGCGTCAATCTCATAGAGGGCTACGGCCAGACAGAGGGGACCGGTGTAACGTGCGTCTCCAGGGTAGGAAGGGTCAAGTTCGGCACCGTGGGCCCCCCTATTACGGGAACAGAGGTGAAGATCGCCGAAGACGGGGAGATCCTCGTCAGATCCCCCAGCGTGTTCAAGGGGTACTACAACAAGCCTGAGGGCACGGCAGAGACCATCAGGGATGGATGGCTCTACTCAGGCGATGTGGGTGAGCTTGATGAAGACGGCTATCTGAAGATAACGGACCGCAAGAAGGATATTATCGTCACGGCCGGGGGCAAGAACATCACCCCTCAGTATATTGAAAACAAACTCAAGTTCAGCCCGTATATCAACGACGCCGTTGTCATCGGAGACCGGAGAAAATTCCTCACAAGCCTCATCATGATCGATGAGGACAACGTGGTCAAGTACGCCCAGGACAACAAGATCCAGTTTTCCACCTACAGGGATCTGGCCCAGAACGATGAGATCATCAAACTGATCCAAAAGGAGATAGACAAGGTGAACGACACCCTGGCCAGGGTGGAACAGGTGAAGAAGTTCACCATTCTGCCCAAGAAACTCTATGAAGAGGACGGGGAGGTCACTCCCACCATGAAGGTCAAGCGGAAGTATGTGAACGAGGCCTTCGGGGATCTGATCGAGGCCATGTACCGGAGAAAGCGGGAATAGTCGGGGTTTATTCAACTCCTGAAGCCCCGGATTACTGGTTGTTATTTGCTGTGAAGGGCTAACGGTTGATGGATGATAAACAACAAAAAAATAGGAGGAAAGGGTATGAAAAGACGAAGATGGATCCTGGTATTGGGTTGTGTTGTTCTCTTGTCACTGGCCTTTGTGCCTGCTGCGCTGGCTGAACGGGGTGTGACCGATACGGAGATCCGTATCGGCCAGTACGGACCTCAGACCGGTCCTGCGGCGCTCTGGGGGGCTGTGGCCAGGGGAACGGGCTGCTTTTTTGATATGATAAACGCAGAAGGTGGGATACACGGCCGCAAGATCAAGTACTACCTGAGGGATGACGGCTATATGCCCCCCAGGACCAAGTCCATTGTCAAGGAGCTGGTTGAGGACAAGGGGATATTTGCCCTGGCCTCGGGCGTGGGAACGGCTACCGGTATGGCAGTGAAGAGGTACCTGAACAAGAAGAAGGTGCCATGGGTGGGGCCTGCAACCGGATCCAGCCACTGGGCCTATCCCCCGACAAAATACCTCTGGGCCGACTACCCCCTCTACTTTGACGAGGCGGCCATACTGGTAAAGTACGCGGTGGAGACCCTGGGGAAGAAGAGGATCGCATTTTTTTATCAGAACGATGACTACGGCAAGGAGGGCCTTTACGGGGCTCAGGCCCAGTTGGAAAATATGGGCATGAAACTGGTCGCCTCCGTGTCTGTGGAGCCTCTGGACACGGACCTCAGTTCCCACTGCATGAAGCTTAAGAGCGCAAAGCCCGACTGTGTGATCAACTGGCTGCTCCCCAAGCACGGCGCCATCATATTGGGCACGGCCGCAAAAATGGGCTTCAGGCCCCAGTGGATGACCACGAGCACCCTGAGCGATGTGGCCATCATGTACAAGATCAGCAAGGGGCTATTCAAGGATGTGGTCTTTGTCTCCTTTGGCGAGCTTCCCGACTCTCAGCATCCCCTGATGGTGAAATACAGGGCAGCCCAGAAGAAGTTTGCGCCCAAAGACAGGTGGGGTATATTCTTCTATGCCGGTATTCTTTTCACCGAGCCCATGGTGGAAGGACTCAGAAGGGCCGGCAGGGATCTCACCGTGGAGAGTTTCGTCAAGGCCATGGACAGTATCAAGGACTTCCAGGGGATCAGTGCCAAGATCAGTTTCGGCCCGCAGAAGAGACAGGGAACCCGGTCGGTCTTTCTTGCCAAATGCCTGGAGGGAGCCAAGATCGAGCGTATATCCGACTGGATGACCTCTGACATTGATGTAGACAAGGTGCTCAAGAAAATGGGAAGATAGACTCCACAGCCGGTCCGGTAGTTCAATAACACAATTATCAGGCCGGAGGCTGCCGGCCTGATGGTGATAAACCTGTATGAGGGAGGTTCAGATAATGGTTGCAATGGAAAGACGGCCTTTGGGTAAAGGCCTTTTGAAGGGTGGCTTGATCACGTTTTTTCTTGTTCTTCTCTTCGCGGGGTGTGCCACCCCGCCGGGGGGGCTCGACCCCAGGATCAAAGGGCCCCAGGTGGCGGTTCAACCCGAGTCCCTCACCCTCGGGGTGGTTTCCGTCACGCGGACCCCCATCGTATTTACCGGAAAGGGTTTTCAACCGGGCGATTCGGTCTTTATCGAACTTTTGGGGGTGGAGAAAAAGGGGCGAAAGGTGAAGGTCCCCATTGCGGACGCCGACGTGGACAAGAACGGGTGTTTTAAGGCAAAGGTAAGCACCCTGGTTAAGGTGACGGAGTTGCTGAGGGCCAAATTAGGCTCTAACAAGAAGCTGGAGACCACCATCATTATAACCGGGCCCACAATCCCTCCAGGGACCTACACTGCCCAAGCGGTGAGCATGGAATCCGATGCAAAGGCCGGTTGTAAACTCACCCTGATGGCCCCCTATTCCTGGGACAAGTTCAAGGACTGGGTAGGGGTGAGGAAGGGAAAGATAGTCAAGAAGTAGGCAGTTGCTGCAGGATTCGAGAAAAGGCCCCTCCTTTAAACCCGTGAGGGGCCTTTTGAGTATTGGGCCATCCGGTATAAAATCCCTTCACCCGTTCACGTCGCTTTCTTCCGGAAGGCCTGCCGCTGCCGGTCCTTTCTTCAGTGCCTGTTCACGGGATTCCCTGGTTAGGCTGAACCCCGAGCCACGCTGACAGGTCTCACATCCTTTTCCCTGACCGGGGATTTGCCCCTTGACCGTAAGATTTATCTTGACCCGCCAACTCAATTTATCTAAGTTTAATAAGTTCTGGATGCTGTTCTCCTTTTTTTTACTGTTATTGCTCTGCCCGAAGGAGAGGAATGCACTTCACCCTGAAGACTAAGATCCTTTTTTTGGTAGGGGTTATCACCCTTGCATCGCTTTTGGGTTCTATCCTGTTAATAAATAACCACAGGGTGATAGGGGAGAGCCTGCGGGTCGAAACCGAGAGGCACATCAAGGCGCTTATCGGCAGAAATGCGGAGAGAATTGAAACCACAATGCTTGTCATGGAGAAGAACGCCGATGACCTTGCAACGGCAGGGGAGGCCTTTTTTTCAATATACAGAACAACGGGCCAGGACATCACCGGACAGATCGAAGAGTACCTGGTAAATAATTTCAGAAAGCTCCCAACGGCCATAGGAGGCGGTCTGTGGTACGAGCCCTACGTCCTGTTTGAGGAAAAGAAAAACTTCGGCCCATATGCCTACAGAGAGAACGATCGGGTGCTCTTTACCTGGGACCTGAACACGCCTGAGTATGATTACCACAATCAGGCCTGGTACCGTCTTGCCATTCCAAAGGGATGGGACAGGTCAAGGAAAAGGCTATCCAGGATCTACTGGACAGACCCCTACTTTGACGAAGCAGCGACCAGGGCCCTCATGATCACGGTGGATGCCCTGATGTACGACCGGCAGGGCATGGTGATCGGTCTGGCCACCGTTGATTTCAGCCTGGGGTATCTGGGAAAAATGGTGGCTGGAATGACCGTAACGCCCGGTTCTCTCCCCTTTGCAGTGGATCTTTCAAGTGGTTTGTTGATAGGGTTTCCTGCTGATACATCCAGGGTTATGGAAAAGATCCAGGACCTTGCCTGGGGCAAGGAGTTGGGACCGGCCCAGGGAATGGTTCCCGGAGAAGTTCAGGCAAAACATGTCTCCCTCGGGGGCAATGATTTTCTCCTATTTTATACCGCAACCAGCACCGGTACCGGTCTCGGCATTCTTGTGCCGTGCAGGGAACTTTATGAACACATAGATCGCCTCAATCGGTCCGGCATGTACACGTTCCTTATGGTTATCCTGGTCCAGATTGTCCTGTACCTCCTGATTATCTTTTTCATGCTGAGACGGATCTGCAACCCCATCAGCAGGCTGACCGATGTGGCCCAGGGGATTGCAGAAGGCGACCTCAGCGCCGCGTCAAAAGCCCTGAAGGGGATGGGGCCGAGCAGCCCTTCCAGCAGGGACGAGACAGAACGTTTAATGGCCGTATTTCAGGGTATGACCGAAAATCTCAAGGGCCTCCTCGCCCGTGTGCAGGGTTCAGGGACCCAGGTGGCCTCTTCCTCGACCCAGATAGCCAGCTCCTCCAGGCAGATCGAGAGCACTGTAAAGGAACAGGCAGTATCCATCAATAGGGCGAGTGTTTCCTCGAAAGAGATATCCGATACGGCAAACGCACTGGCCGTTACCATGAACGAGCTGGTTTCTGCCGCCTCTGAGACGGCGGTCCTGGCAGGGTCTGGCCAGGCGGGTCTGGAAGAGATGGAGGACTCCATGCAGGGAGTGCTAAAGGGGACAGAATCGGTTTCTTCAAGGCTTGAAGAGATCAAACAAAACGCCATGAGCATAGATTCCATTGTCTCCACCATTACCAGGGTGGCCGATCAGACAAACCTTCTCTCTCTTAACGCCGCAATAGAGGCTGAAAAGGCGGGTGAATACGGGCTCGGAGTTTCCGTGGTGGCGGAGGAGATCAGGAGACTGGCGGACCAGACCTCGGTGGCGGTGATAGATATCGAGGATATGGTGGACAGGATGGAAAAATCCATATCGGCCGGGGCCGCTGAGATGGATAGCTTTTCCCTGAAGGTGGGTTCTGCGGTGGATCAGATCACCAGGACCGGGAAACAGTTGGAGGCCATAGTGGAGAGGGTGCTTACCCTGACCCCCCGTTTTGAAAAGGTCAATGAGGCCATGGAGGCACAGTCCGGGAGGGCAGGAGAGATCAGTGAAACCATGTCCCATCTGAACCATGTAATCGGGAGTACCGTTGAGACCCTGCGGGAGTTCAACGTTGCGGCGGAGTACCTGCGCCAGGCTGCGCAGGGTCTGCAGGATGAGGTGTCGCGTTTCAGGGTAAGCTGAAGTGGGGCAGGCGCGGATAACAGGTGCCCCTCATTGAATCGCAATTCCGGCCTGCTCCCCCTCTGGCGGGCCTGTCCGCCTCAGGTATCACATACAGGTCATGGCAAAGACGATCTGAACCCTGTTTAAGTATGGTGGAGGTTGACAGATGAAGGTTCGTTCACTTATTTATGGGTCCAAGGTTAATGTTCTTTGGGGCAGGCATAGGGTTTTAGTATCTATCCTTACGGTCATCTTTTTATGCGCCCCCCTCCTTGCGGCAGCCGAGGAGCTTACACTGGCGGTGGGGCTGACCATACCCCCGTATGTTATCCCCGAGACCGGGTCGGGGATAGAACTGGATATAGTGAGGGAGGCACTTAAGAAGAAGGGCTATACGGTCAAACCGAAGTATCTCCCCTTTGCCCGTGTCAAGAAGGCCCTGGAAGATGGGGAGGTGGAAGGGGCCCTGACCATCAATCTCAACTCGGGCATAGAGGCCTTTTACTCCGATGAGCATCTTACCTGTGAAAACGTTGTGGTCACCCTCAAGGAGAATAATTTCAACATCAGGGATGTAACCGGCCTTACGGGGAAAAGCGTCGTCGCCTTCCAGGACGCAACTCTCTACCTGGGAAAGGACTTTGCTTCAATGGCAAAGGAGAATTCAAGGTACAGGGAGATACCCAAGCAGGAGCTTCAGATAAATCTGCTCTACACCAACCGGGTGGATGCCATAGTCCTGGATAAGAACATCTTTTACTACCATCGTAAACACAACACCAGGGTGGACACCTCCAAGCCTGTTGATATCTGGTATATCTTTCCCCCAACGCGGTTCCGGGTCGGCTTTGTGCGGGAAAAGGTCAGGGATGATTTCAACGCGGGCCTGAAGGAGCTGTGCAGCTCCGGTCGCTATGATGAGATAGTGGAGAAATATATACGGAAGCAGGGGACCATGGATCAGGATGGTGGTTGAGGGCTCGGATCAGGAAATGAAGGAGTTATAAGGTCATGGGTAACTGGAGCATAGTAACAAAGATAGTGGCGTCTGCCTGTGGAATCGTGTGCGTCCTGGTGCTGTTGGGGGGTTTTGTGCTTATCAAATTTGAGATAAATCTGGTGGACAGGTTTACAGCGGAGACCCTCTCAAGGATTCACGAGTTTATCGATGATCGGGCCGAAGAGGAAAAAAAGGCCCTGCGTGAGGAGATCAGATTCAGCGTTCAAATACTCAGCGGGATAGGTTCATCATACCTGTACAACCTGGATCAGGAAGGGCTTAAGGAGTCTCTCCGTCCCTATATGGAGTATCCCGAACTAAGGGCCATAAAGGTCATGGATGATAAAGGGAAGCCCTTTGCCGCCGCGTGGAAGAGTTCCGTCGTTATTACGGGGAATGCCCTGCCTGGGGACCTGAACCTTGGGGGGACCATGGAGGTGGCTGTTGATTGCGTGTACAACGGGAAGAAGGTCGGGACCTTTCACGTTTACTACTCCGACGCCTTGCTGATGAAGCGGATCGAAAGACAAAAAAAGGACGCTGTCCAGAGGACCGAGCTGTTTGAGAGTGCCGCCCGTGAAAGACTTAACCGGGCCATTGCCAGTCAGACCGTGGGGATCTTTGCCATACTCCTGGTCCTGGTGGTTTCCCTCATACTCTTTCTGCGGGCCCTGGTCCTGAGGCCCCTGAAACAGGTTTCAGAGGTTGCCCATAAGCTCTCTGAGTTTGATCTTACCGTGGGTATCAATACCACAAGGAAAGATGAGATAGGAGACTTACTCCGGGCCATAGATGAGATGGCTGCGTCCTTTCGGGAGGTTGTGGGCCAGGTCCAGAGATCCGGGATTCAGGTCACCTCCTCTTCAACCGAACTGGCCGCCACTGCCAGAGAGCAGGAGGCCACCATGGCGAACCAGGTGAAGTCCACCAGCAGGGTTGTGAAGTCGGTTGAGCAGATATCCGAGGTGGCCACGGAATTGGTAGACACGATGGATCAGGTCGCGGCCAGGTCCCAGGAGACAGCGGGCTTCGCAAGCAAGGGCCAGACAGACCTTGCCCGCATGGAGGAGGCCATGGCCAACATGGGTGCGGCTTCCAGGTCCATATCGGGCAGGCTGGAGGCCATCAATGAGAAGGCTGAGAACATCACCGACGTGGTAACGACCATCACAAAGGTTGCCGACAAGACCAACCTCCTATCGTTGAACGCGGCCATTGAGGCGGAAAAGGCCGGGGAGTACGGGAGGGGATTTAACGTTGTAGCGCGGGAGATAAGGAGGCTGGCGGACCAGACCGCTGTGGCCACCCTGGATATTGATCAGATGGTGCAGGAGATGCAGACGGCGGTTTCTGCCGGCGTCATGGAGATGGACAAGTTCATAGCAGAGGTGAACCGGAGTACGGAGGATGTTGGAAGGATCAGTCTGCAGTTGACCCGGATCATCGAACAGGTTCAGGCCCTGTCGCCCAGTTTCGAGAATGTGACTGTCGCCATGGGCCGGCAGTCGGAAAACGCAAAGAAGATCAATCTCTCCATGACAAATCTGGATGAAGAGATGCACGAGATAGTGAACTCCCTGCGGGAAACCTACAGCGCCATTGAGCAGCTGAACGAGGCCGCCAGAGACCTGCAGGACCAGGTGTCACGGTTCAGGGTTGAATAGAAGGAGTCGACAGATGATGATTCGTATCTCCTTGATGCTGCTGTTCCTCTTAAGTTTCGTGCCGGATGGAGCTGCCGAGACCATCACCCTCGGCGCCGAGAATGACTGGATTCCTTACTCCAACCCTGACGGCACCGGCATGGCCAACGGGATTGTTCGTGCCGCCTACGAGGCGGTGGGCATTCGTGTGCGGTTCAAGGTGGGTCCCTATAATCGCCTTTTGAAGATGGTCAGGGACGGGGAGATCCTCGGCGCCTTCAACGTGCCCAAAGAGAGCTCCAATGAAAACGAATATATCTTTGGAAAGACCCCTCTCTTTGTCGCTCAGTCCGGCTATTACGAGAACGTGGACAAACCCTTGTCCGCCGGTCGAAAGGAGGAACTGGTGAACGGAGAAAAGGTGGGAGTGGTCTTCGATTACGGATATGGCGATTTTTTTTCCAGGAATAACCGGATTCGAAAGGAATGGGTAAGATCAGAATTGCTGAATGTGCGCAAGCTGGCTAAGGGCCGGATTGATGCCACCATACTGTATGACAAGACCGCCCTGAAACTGATCAGGGAGAACGGACTGAAAGACAAGATCGTTAAGGCCTTTGACAGTGAAAGGGCCGAGATTTATGTGGCCTTTTCCAAGACCTTCCCCAGGGCCCGGTATTATGCTGACAGGCTTGATGAGGGCCTGGCCATTATCAAGTCCAACGGGACCTACAAGAAGACTGTGGATGCGTACTGAATCTCATCGGGTTGTTTGGTGGGTCGACTATTCGAGGGCCCGTTAATCCGTTGATTGGTTCATTCACCTGTCGGGCATATTAACGAATCGTGAAACATCGAATGTGGTAATTCATTTTTTTTGATTGTCATCAGTTTCAATCGACGATCACCGATGGACAATCATCAATACTAACGGGGGGCCTGGGCATGCTTCTGCTGCTCTTCTATTTAGGTGATGTCATGTATGCCATGAAGTGCAAGAAGATAAGGGAGGTGGTCCCCCTGGTGAAACTGAAGGAGGTGGCCCATACCCCGGATTTCCTGGCAGGCATCTTCAATTACCGGGGTGTTGTCGTCCCTGTAATCGATCTGCGTATGCTGGTCCAGTCTCGCCCCTGTGAGATGCGGTTGAGTACCAGGATTATTATAGTGGACTACCTGAAGGAGGATGGCACCCCTTTTGTTGTGGGTCTCATGGCCGAAAGGGTGACTGAGACGGTAAAGAGGCCCGAGAACGCCTTTGCATCTCAGGGGCTCGACGTGGAGGGAGCCCCCTATCTCGGGGGTTTTCTGATGGAGAACCATGAGATGATTCAATATATGGATCTGGATATGTTACAGGAGAGCTTCCGGTTTCTGCCCATGATCGGGGGGGGCCACAATGTTCCTGAAAAAGATAGAATCACTGCTTGAAAAAAGGATCGGTCTGGCCCCGGAGAGCATCGGTCTCGGGACTGTTGCCAAGGCAGTGCGTGTCAGGATAGAGGATTGCGGGCTGGCCGATTCAAAAGCCTATCTTGATCTCCTGAACAGGTCCCGGGAGGAACTGCGAAAACTGATAGAAGCCGTTGTTGTGCCGGAGACCTGGTTTTTTCGCAACGGGAACTCCTTCGCTTTCTTAGTGGATTACGCCATGGGAGAATGGCTCCCGGCCAACAGGAACGACCGGTTCCGTGTTTTAAGTCTCCCGTGCTCCACAGGGGAGGAGCCCTACTCCATTGCAATGGCCCTTTTGGACGGGGGGATGGAAAAGGAGAGGTTTTGCATAGACGGGGTGGACATAAGCAGATCTGCCCTGGAGAGGGCCCAATCGGGGATCTATACCCGAGGCGCCTTCAGGGGCGATGATCTCTCCTTCAGGGAACGCTATTTTGAAAAACAGGGGGACCGCTATCTGATAGATCCAGAGATCACGAAAATGGTCCGGTTTTCCGAGGGGAATCTCTTGGACGAGGGGCTTCTCAGGGATCAGGAACCTTACCACGTTGTATTCTGCCGCAACCTGCTGATCTATCTGAGCCAGGACGCGAGGAGGCGTTCCTTCAAGGCTCTGCACCGGCTCCTTACCGGATCGGGGATACTGATTTTGGGGCATGCGGAAAAACAGGTGGCAATGGAGTGGGGCTTTGAAGGCATCCCCGCCTTCGGGGCCTTTGCCTGTCGAAAGGAGGAAGGCAAAAGGGAAGAGGGCCTAAAGCCCGTCTTTCATACTCAGGCCGGGCCCGGCCGGACACTGACCGAAAATGCCCAGGTACGGTCAGACTCCATTTCCACTGACAGGACTCCCACCCTTGTGCTTTTGAAGAAAGAGCCGGAAGGCGGGAGTTCCCCTGAAGAACAGAAGGACCTGTTCAGAGAGGCACAGCTCCTGGCCGATCAGGGCGCCCTTACCTCGGCCCTTGAACTTTGTGAGGCCTGTTTAAGAGAAAGTCCGGTCCACGTGCAGACACACTTTCTCATGGGGCTCATATTTGAGGCCCTGGACAACGGGGAAAAGGCCGAAGAGTGTTTTAACAAGGCCATCTACCTTGACCCGAAGCACTCCCAGGCCATGATCCACCTGTCCTTTATCCTTGAGCATCGTGGCGAGGGGATGAGGGCCTCCCGCCTTCGGAACAGGGCCCGACTCCTTTCTTAGAACGGATGAATAGCCCGGCGCGGACGGCCCCCATGCCGCCGGGTTGAACCGGTATGGTTGTCATGAATACCTCAACAGGATCGATTATGGCCAGGGAAGAGAGATGCTGGAAACGTATAGGTGTGTGGGGCAAGGAAGAGCCCCGCTGTCCCCTGCTTGAAGAGGTCATACACTGCCGCAACTGTGAGCTCTTCACGCGGGCGGGCAGGAATCTCCTTGAGCGTGAACTCCCTGCACAATACGGAGATGAGTGGGGCCGGGTCCTGTTGAAAGAAAAGAGTGAGGAGCCCCTTGGATCTTTTCCCGTGGTCACGTTCAGGGTGGGGAAGGAATGGCTGGCCCTCCCGGCCGGGATTTTTTCAGAGATAATAGACAGGGTCCCCTTTCATACCGTCCCCCATCGCAGGAGTGATGTCCTGTTGGGCGTGGTCAACGTTCATGGCGAAATACAGATATGCGTATCGCTGAAGCACCTTTTAGGTCTGGAGGATGAGCCGCACAGGGATGAAGATCCTGGAAAGTCTCAGGATCGCATGATGGTGGTGGAGAAGGACGGAGATGTTTGGGTCTTCCCGGTGGAGGAGATCCATGGGATACATCGTGTACGTCCCGATCTTTTTCAGAATCTCCCCGTTACCCTTTCCAAATCCAAAGCCGCCTTTACCAGGGACATCTTTGAATGGGAGAGTGGACACGTGGCCCTGTTAGATGATGAGTTCCTCTTCTACAACCTGAAAAGGAGTCTGCAATGAGGGAGGAAAACGGCCGGAACAGGATGGATCCCTCAATGGTGGATCTCTTTCGGTCAGACGTGGAGACCCACTCCGCCTCCCTGACCCACGGCCTCCGAGCATTTGAAACCGACCCCCGGGACCGTGACAGGATCGAGTCCCTGATAGGGGCGGCCCATTCCATATGGGGGGCCGCAAAGGTGGTAGGGCTGGACCGGGCCGCAGATGTGGCTCAGGCAATGGAGAGGTGTCTCCTGTCGGTCCACAGGGGTGAGGTGGTCCTGAGCAGGGGTCAGATTGGAATCCTCCTCAGGGGTGTTGAGATGCTGAACCGCATGGCAGAGACCGCCTGCAAGGGGGAATCGTCCCTGATTTCAGATTATCAGGGAGAGATTGAGAAGCTTATAGGGGATATTGAGGAGATTGTTTCTCCTGAAGGGATCCCTGGTTCGGGAGATGGCGGCCCTTCGGAGAGTGGGGCCTCTGGAGGGGCTGACAAGGCGCCGGAAGACCCGGATTCCTCCCCCTTCCCCCAGGGAGTTTCAGACAAAAGGGAAGATGGGGATCCTCAACAGGCGGGGTTCGTGTCAGACCCGAGCATGCTTGAGCTCTTCAGCTCTGAGACCCAGAACAACGTGGCCGTCCTGAACGATGGACTCATGGCCTTGCGACAAGGCTCGGGAGATCCGGACCAGTTTGAGGCCCTCATGAGGGCGGCACATTCCATAAGGGGTGCGGCCCGGATGATGGGCCTTGATGGGGCGGCCCGTGTAGCCCGAGAGATGGAGGGCTGCCTTACGGCCTTCCGGCAGGAAGGACTGACCCTCCTTCCTGACAGTGTAGCTATCCTCCTCAGGGGTGTTGACCTCCTGAACCGGATTGCAAACGCTGCAGGGGAGGGGAGACTGGAAGGGATTCGCCAATCAGAAAAAGAGGTTGGGCCTCTACTTGAGGCCATAAGGGGTATCCGCCCGGCAGACTCTTCGGCCCCGCAGACCGCCACCGAGTCTCCACCCCCTTCCACAGGGCCTGTCTCAGAGGAAGAAGAGATGAAAACCGGGAACGGGGCTGTGATCGCCGATCCCACCATGCTGGATCTCTTCCAGACAGAGGTGGAGACCTACGTGGCCGTCTTAAATGACGGGCTTCTGGCACTGGAAAACGATCCAGGGGCAACAGACCGCCTGGAGGCCCTCATGAGGGCGGCCCATTCCATAAAGGGGGGAGCCAGGGTGATTGGACTGGACGTTGCCGTCCGGGTGGCCCATGCCATGGAAGACTGTTTTGTCGCGGCCCAGAAGGGGGAGGTCTCCCTGGGTTCGGACCAGATCGATATCCTTCTCCGGATCGTCGATTTTCTGACCCAGCTCTCCAAGTCCATCGGTGAAGGCGGCATGGATTGGGTCAACCGGAACCGTCACGAGATAGATCACCTGGTGGGGGCCATTTCAGGAATTATACAGGGAGAGAAGGCCGTTGATGTCTCGCCTGTGGAAATCATTCCTGCCGTCAAATCGGCCACTCCTTCTGAATTGCCAGCGAGAACCGTAGAACCCACAGGAGAGAGCGCCGTTGGGCTCCCCATTCCCAGGGAGGAGGATCGTCTTTCGCCTGGGCGGGCTAAACCTGATATGGACCGGACGGTACGTGTCACGGCGGCCAAGATCGAGCGACTGATCGGCCAGGCCGGCGAGGTGGTTGTGACCGCGCGGGGACTTCCGGCCTTTTCAGAGACCCTGTTCGAACTCAAACGGAACCATTTTGAGCTGATCAATATCATAGACAGGTTAAAGGAGGCCCTGGTGCAGAAAGAGGCCGGTACCAGGGCCACCGATCTCCTGTCTCGGGCCAGGGACAAGACCAGGGCAATAGGCCTTGACCTGGCCGAGGCATTGAATCAGTTTGACAGGTTCAACAGCGCCTCCACCTTTCTCTCCGATCGCCTCTACCACGAGGTCGTATCGGTACGTATGCGTCCTTTTTCCGACGGGGTCCAGGGGCTTCCAAGGATGGTGCGGGATCTTGCCCGTGAGTTAGGGAAAAAGGTCCGTTTTGAAATTGGGGGCAGGGACACGGAGGTGGACAGGGATATCCTGGAGAGGCTGGACGCCCCGCTGAACCACCTCCTGCGTAACGCCGTGGATCATGGTATTGAACCCCCAGAGGAGCGCCTGTCAGTCGGGAAGCCCGAGGTGGGCAGCCTGCGTCTGGAGGCCTCTCACCGCTCGGGTATGCTCAGGATAACGATTTCCGACGATGGCCGGGGGATCGATCTGGACGGCCTGAAACAGAAAATCGTGGAAAAGGGCCTTGCCGGTGACGACATGGTACAGAAGATGAACGAGCCGGAGCTGATGGAATTCCTCTTCCTCCCCGGCTTTTCCACCGCTGGAAGCGTGTCCGAGATTTCAGGCAGGGGCGTTGGCCTTGATGTGGTCCGCAATATGGTCCACGAGGTCGGAGGGGTGGTCCGCGCCGTATCCAGCCCTGGGAAGGGCCTGAGTTTCCATATGGAACTGCCCATTACCCTCTCCGTGGTGCGGACCTTTCTGGTTGAAATAGGAGGAGAAGTGTACGCCTTTCCCCTTGCCAGGATTGAGAGGTGTCTTGAGCTGTCAAGGTCGGACATTGACACGGTGGAAGACCGCCAGTACTTCAGGTTCGACGATGATAATATCTCCCTGGTCGGTATCCATCAGGTGCTCGAGTTGGACAACCCACCGCGATCAGAGGAGAAACTCTTCGTTGTGGTGGTAAGTGACAGGCTAAACTCCTACGGCCTTTCCGTGGACAGGTTCATTGGAGAGCACGATCTTGTGGTGAGGCCCCTGGATCCACGGCTGGGCAGGATCCCGGACATAAGCTCGGTGGCCGTAATGCTGGACGGTTCTCCCGTGCTTATCTTTGATGTGGAAGACCTGGTGCGCTCCATAGACAACCTCCTCTCCGGCCGCAGGTTGAGGAAGCTGGAAACCGCGCCCCATGAGGGAAAGGTGAAAAGGAAAAAGCGGATCCTTGTGGTGGACGACTCGTTTACCGTTCGGGAGATGGAGCGTAAGCTGCTTGAAAGCAGGGGGTATGAGGTGGAAACGGCCGTTGACGGTGTGGATGGCTGGAACGCCGTACGCGCAAACCAGTACGACATGGTGGTCTCTGATGTTGATATGCCCAGGATGAACGGCATCAAACTGGTGAGGCAGATAAAACAGCACCCTGAACTGAAGTCCCTGCCCGTCATAATTGTCTCTTATAAGGACAAGGAGGAGGATCGACTGATGGGACTGGAGGCCGGCGCCAACTACTACCTCACCAAGAGCAGTTTTGAGGATGAGTCTCTCATAAACGCGGCCCGCGAGCTCATAGGGGAGGCGTGATCGTGCGCATTGCCATTGTCAGCGATAAGGCCCCTGTTATGAATTTCCTGCAAAGGGCGGTCATGGGCCTTGAGGATCATGAGGTTGCCTGGATCGCGCTAAACGGTGCTGCAGCAGTGGAAAGGTGCAGGGCCGATACGCCTGATCTTATACTTATGGACCTGATAATGCCCGTGATGGACGGTGTGGAGGCAACCCGCCGGATAATGGAGAGATCTCCATGCCCTGTTCTCGTGGTGACCCCCACCCTGGAAGGTAATACGGGCAGGGTGTTTGAGGCCATGGGCCACGGTGCCCTGGATGCGGTGCATGTTCCTGAGACCGGAGGGGGCCTGGATGCCGGGCGGGAGATGGATCTCCTCGTGAAAAAGATTGCGATGATTGAAAAGCTGAAAGGGCAGGCCTCCCCAGGACAGGTTCGCGGGGGCCTGCCGCCGGCCTTTGACAATGGACTTACAACCCTGATCGTCATGGGTTCCTCCACAGGGGGGCCCAAGGCCCTGGCAGAAATACTGTCTGGCCTCCCTGCGGAACTTGGAGCGGGGATCGTTATTGTTCAGCACGTGGACAGCCGGTTCTCCAGCAACCTGGCCGTCTGGTTGAACGGGCAGACCGGGCTTGAGGTGCGTCTGGCATCAACAGGTGATCGGCCTGAACAGGGAAAGGTGTTCCTTGGTGGCGGCAGCGATCACCTGGTCCTGACCCGGAACCTCACCCTATCCTACACCCCGGAGCCGGAGAATATCCCTTTCAGACCCTCGGTGGACGTATTTTTCAAGAGTGTGGCCAAAAACTGGCCTTCAGAGGGGATTGCAGTCCTGCTGACCGGTATGGGACGGGACGGGGCCGAGGGGCTTATGGCGTTGAAAAGGGCCGGATGGTACACCATGGCGCAGAACGAGGAGACCAGTGTGATCTACGGGATGCCAAAGGCGGCCAGGGCCCTGGGTGCCGCATCTGAGATCCTTGCCGTAGGTGAAGTCGCCCCTACAATACGGCGGTCTCTTAACAGGGGGAAGGCCAGGACAAAAGCCCTGAGCTGGGAGTGGTGAAATGACCCATGAGAAAGGACCGGACCTCCTCACGCATCACAGGATCACGGTCCTGCTTGTTGATGATCAGGCCATGATCGGCGAGGCCCTGCGAAGAATGCTGGCCCCGGAAGGGGATATTGATTTCCATTTCTGCCAGGACCCTACCAGGGCCATCAGGATGGCGAACAGGATACACCCCACCGTCATCCTCCAGGACCTTGTCATGCCCGAGATAGATGGGCTCACCCTGGTCCGTTACTACCGCGCCAATCCTGTCACAAGGGACGTTCCCCTCATCGTCCTTTCCAGCAAAGAGGAGGCCCTGACCAAGGCGGAGGCCTTTGCCCTCGGGGCCAACGACTACCTGGTGAAACTGCCGGATCGTCTGGAGATCCTGGCCCGCATACGTTATCATTCAAAGGGTTATATCAACCTCCTTGAAAGGAACGAGGCCCAGACCAAACTGGAAAAGGCAAACAGGCTCATCAGGAAGACCTTTGGACAGTATCTGTCCGACGACATTGTGAACTCCATCCTGGAAAGACCAGAGGGCGCTGTTTTAGGAGGAGAGAAGCGGTTTGTAACCATTATGATGACCGACCTGCGGGGCTTTACCGCCATCGGTGAACGACTCCCGGCAGAGGACGTGGTGAGCATCATAAATATCTACCTGGAGACCATGACAGAAATCATACTGAAGTATCAAGGGACCATTGATGAGTTCATAGGTGATGCCATATTTGTTATTTTCGGGGCACCTGTCCTTCGGGACAACGACGCCAAGAGGGCGGTGGCGTGCGCCGTTGAGATGCAGCTTGGCATGGCCGAGGTGAACCGGCGCTGCAGGGAAAAGGGATACCCCGAGGTCCACCAGGGCATAGGGATCAACTCCGGTCATGTGGTGGTGGGGAATATCGGGTCAAAGAAGAGGATGAAGTACGGGGTGGTCGGCCGTAACGTGAACCTTACCTCGCGTATTGAATCTTATACAGTGGGGGGTCAGATCTTTATCTCGGAAAACACCCTGGATGAGTGCGGTCAGCACCTGCTCCGCATAGACGATCAGATGGAGGTCATGCCCAAGGGGGTAAAAAAACCTATTTCCATCTACGAGGTGGGAGGGATCAGGGGGGAGTTCAACCTGTTCCTCCCGGAAAAGGTTGAACTGGATCTGCCGGAACTGGAGATCCCTTTCCCGATCAGGTTTACCATTCTCGAGGGAAAACATGCAGGCCATGAGACGTACAACGGTGTTGTGGTCAGGATGCTGGACAGGGTGGCCGAGATCATGGGGGACGTTGCCGCGGAAAAGCTGTCCAATCTCAAGATATCTGTTTCCGACTATGAGGGAAACGAAATAACCACCGATCTCTACGCCAAGGTAATCAGGAAGGTTTCAGAGAGCCCGGCCCGTTTCAGGGTCAGCTTTACCTCTGTTCCGCCTGAGGCCGAAGGCTTTCTAAAAGGCCTTGTCGCCTGAGAGATCGGGTTTCTGGATACTGGGTGTCTATACGGAATCACCCCTTTTTTCATCAAGCATCCATGATCAATCAGGTAGCGCCTCTGCGGACGATTTAGAACCGTGGAATAGCTACCCCAAAATATTTTTCTAAGATAGTATACAGGCTTACAGAAAAACATTTTCTTGAAAACTATAAATGCTCAGAAAACATGCCATAAGGGTATTGCTCGTAGATGATCAGGCCATTGTGGCCGAGGCGGTCCGCAGGATGCTGGCCCATGACCAGGATATTGAGTTTTATTACTGCCAGGACCCGGCCAGGGCCATTACCACTGCCTGTGAGATCTCTCCCACGGTGATTCTCCTTGATCTTATCATGCCTGAAATTGACGGCCTCACCCTGACAAGATTCTTGCGTGCCAATGAGAGGACCAGGGAGATTCCGTTGATAGTCCTGTCCACCAAGGAGGAACCTACCACAAAGGCCGAGGCCTTTGCCCTTGGGGCAAACGACTATCTGGTGAAGCTGCCCGACAAGATCGAGCTCATCGCCCGCATCCGGTACCATTCAAACGGATATATAACCCTGCTTGAGCGCAACGAGGCCTACGAGGCCCTCAGGGCGAGCCAGGAGGCCCTGACCAGCGAGCTGAATCAGGCCGCGGACTACGTCCGATCTCTCCTGCCCCCTCCCCTTGAAGGGGATATCATGACCCGCTACCAGTTCATCCCATCCACCTCCCTGGGGGGGGACTCCTTCGGCTATCACTGGGTAGACGATGAAAGGCTTGCCATCTACCTCTTGGACGTGTGCGGACACGGGGTCGGGGCGGCCCTGCTCTCCATATCGGCCATCAACACCCTGAGATCCGAATCCCTCAAGGAGGTGGATTTTGGTGATCCCGGCCAGGTACTCTCCGGCCTGAACGATGCCTACCAGATGGAGGACCAGAACAACATGTTCTTTACCATCTGGTACGGTGTCTATGACAAAGAAACGGGTGAACTTACCTTTGCCAGCGCCGGGCATCCTCCACCCATCGCTGTTAAGGGGGAGGCGCCGGGTCGTGTGGAGACGGCCCTCCTCAGGGCCGGAGGGTTTATCATAGGGGGACTGCCGGGCCAGACATACGAAAACGTGAGTATTTCCCTCGGGAGATCCACAAGGTTGTACATCTACAGCGACGGTATCTACGAAGTGCCGGGCCCCGACGGGACGGTCTTGAAGATGGGGGATTTTTTCAAGATAGTCACTGATCTGTGCGGCAGGGACGCGGCATCCCCTGAAGAGATAATCGAAAAGATGAAAGGCATGCAGGACTCGGAGACCTTTGAGGATGATGTGTCGCTTATGGAGGTGACGATCCTGCGGCCCCCGGAGGGGTAGTTGCCTGTTGAAGTCTTAGATCCAACTTCTATGGATTTTGCGAACATCTTATGTTGAGGCTGAAGCACTTTATTTAGTGTGAAAGAGTTCAGGTTCCGAGATCGTGTGAGTTTTTCTTAATTCCTCAATTCCT
>DREN01000453.1 GCA_011051075.1 Deltaproteobacteria bacterium
AACCAGGAGGTTGAAAAGGGGCGTGAATTAACAGATGAAGAGGTCCAATCCCTTGTCTCATCCATGATCAGAAAGGGAAAAGAGGCTGCCGGAGAGTTCAGGAAAGGGGGCCGTGAAGACCTGGCCCTGAAAGAAGAACAGGAGATCCAGATCCTGTACCAATACCTGCCCCAGCAGTTAACCCCGGAGAAGATCGAAGAGACCGTACGGGAAGTCATGGCCGAGGTGTCTGCTGAAGGTCCCAGGGACATGGGAAAAGTCATGAAGGCGGCCATGGCCAGGATGGCGGGAAAGGCCCAGGGGAAGGAGGTAAGCGAGATAGCCAGGAGACTTCTGACTTCTTAGCCTACTTAAAAGCACAAGATTCGACCCGATGTTAAGGCAGGGGATAATCAAGGCCCATCTTACCCCATAGGAACCGGTAATCCAGAACCCGTGTTGAAGGCCCCTCCATGACCGATGGTATATCTCTATCTCCCTGTACAGGCCGACGTTCCGGAAATTCCGCCCGCACTACCCGGTCTGGGGCCTGCAAGACCCCTATTTCCCCAAAACCATTTGAAGATTCAACCAATGCCGGTAGGCCCCCTTTTCAGACTGAGAGCACCTTGGCCCGGTTCGCCTCTCCCCTGGGACGTAAGGGGCCGTGCCTTGGCCTTGGGCTGGCAGGGTGAGATATTTCCTGGACCTTCCCTTTTCATCTGCCTTGGATGGGTAAACCGCAAATGCAAAGCCATCGGTCTGTAAAGGAAGAAATAAAGCAGGTTGCAGACATTGTGCAGGCCATAGGCCAGTTCGTCCAGCTCAAAAAGGCCGGGAGAAACTTCACCGGCCTCTGCCCGTTTCACGCTGAAAAGGACCCCTCCTTCAACGTGAGTCCTGACAGACAGATGTTCCACTGTTTCGGGTGCAAAAAGGGTGGAGACATATTCGCCTTCTGGATGGAGTACCACGGTCTTACGTTTCCCGAGGCCCTGAAGGATCTGGCGGACAGGTATAACGTCCAGATCCCTGACAGATTTTCCCCTTCTGAGGAAAAAAAGAGAAGCCGGCTGAGAGAGACGCTCCTGAAGATAAATGAATCCGCGGCCCAATACTTCCAGCGGGCATTGACAAAAGGGGGCAGGGGAAATCCAGCTGCGGATTATCTGAAAAAAAGGGGGATCACAGGGGATATTATCTCGGAATTTCGATTGGGCTGGGCCCCTGACAGCTGGGATGGCATCACCGGATACCTGAGAAGGCAAGACACAGACATGGAAAGGGCGGCAAAGGCCGGTCTGATCGTCAACAGGAAGGGGGGGGGGTATTACGATCGTTTCAGGGGGCGGATCATGTTCCCCATTATCAATCTGAGGGGACAGGTGGTCGGATTTGGAGGCAGGGTCCTTGACGACTCCCTCCCAAAATACCTAAACACACCTGAAACCCCGGTTTTCCATAAGGGTGAATTCCCCTATGGACTGAACGCATCTTTCAGGGCTATCAGGGAAAAGGGCACAGCAGTTATTGTGGAGGGATACATGGACCTTCTGGCCCTGAGAAGGCACGGGCTGGATCAGGTGGTAGCCACCCTTGGGACAGCCCTGACCCCGCAGCACATCCGAAGGATAAAGGGGTATGCCAGAGAAGCCTTGGTAGTCTTCGACTCTGATGAGGCGGGAATAGAGGCCGCTTTGAGAAGCCTGCCGCTCTTCCTGAACGAGGGGCTGCCCGCCAGGGCGGTTGTCCTGCCCGAGGGCCATGACCCGGACAGTTTTGTAAACAGAGAGGGCCTTCCACGGTTCATGGAACTGCTCAACAGGGCCTCTCCCATGTTTGACTTCTTCCTGGAACAGAAGCTTAGCCGGAGCGGCACAGATATCGAGGAGAAGGTCCGCGTATTAAAGGAGATCCTGCCTGCCCTGTCACAACTGCATAACGAAGCGCAGCGGACCCTGTATGCGGGCCGGGTCTCGGAGCGGATCGGGATCAAAGAAGAGGTGGTCCTTTCTGAGCTGAACTCCTTCAGGCGAAACAGGTCAGAAAACACCCTTGAAAGGAATCTGAAGGGCCGAGTCGGAAGGACGGAAACGGACAAGAAGATAGGTGATATCCAACTCCTCAACCTGCTGGTCCATCATCCGGGGACCGTGGAGGCCCTGAGGGATTCCGGATGCGGGGCACTGATCTCCAACCGCACCGTTTCAAAGGCGGTTGCGTATATATTCCATAAACAGGAGGAAAACGGCCCTGTTTCATTGGAGGGCCTTGTGGGAGATGTAGAGGATGAGGATGTCCGCATTCAACTGCGAGAGGTAATGCTGGCCGAGTCCATATATCCGGAACAGGAGGTAGATCAGGCCGTCATGGAAATCATGGAAAAGGCACGACAGAAAAGGCTCTCCGATTCGGTGAAAGAGATCAGGGACGATCCCGAGGCCCTGAACGACCTTCTACTGAAGCTGAGGGACCGGAACAGGTGTTAGCCGATTTAAATTAAAGATTAGCATTAGTTCGGTGGGAGCGGTTTCCGAGCCGCGACTGAATAATTGCTCACTTGAACCCAATAGTACGCAGAGGTAACAGGATGGATAAGAACGCCGATATGATCAGTTTGAAGAGGTTGATCCATAACGGAAAGAACAAGGGTTACATTACCTTTGAAGAACTGAACGATGATCTGTCCGATGACTTTGTCTCCTCCGAGGAGCACATCGATGAACTGATGATGATGTTTCAGGAACTGGACATCATGGTTATTGATGACGCTGCCAAAAAGAAAATCGAAGAGGCGGAGGAGAAAAAGAAAAGGGCGGCAAAGGCCGCTGAAAAGGGGACCGTGCCCGTTGATATTCCAGAGGCCGTTTCAGGGGCCGCAGATCCCGTTAAGATGTATCTGAAAGAGATGGGACGTATCTCACTTCTTACCAGAGAAGGCGAGGTGGAGATAGCCAAGAGGATCGAAGCGGGTGAACAGGAGACCCTGCAGAGGCTGTTACTCTCCGGTGTGGGGGTGGAGCACATCATCGAGCTGGGAGAGATGCTCAGGAACGAAGAGGTAAAGCTGAAAGAAGTGATCAACGACATGGAAGAAGATGACAGTTCCATGCTGGTGGGGGAGAAAAAGGAAACGATCATAAACCTGATCGACCAGATCAGGGAACTTAACGAACGTATGCGCCATAACAGGCGTCAAAAGGCAAGGTCCCGCTGCAGCGAGCCGACAAAAAAGAGGCTCACGGCACAGATAAGGAGGGACAAGAATAAGATCATGAAGCTTGTGAGCTCGTTCAGCCTGAACGAAAAACAGGTCGAAAAAATGATCCTCAGGTTCAGGGAACTGGCCGCAGAGGTTGAGGCAGCAGAGAAGAAGATGGAGGAGTGCATGTTGAGGGCCGGTGGAAAACCTGTCTCCTATCTGAAAAAATGTGCGGCCAAGATCCCGAAATCGGCAGAGGACGACCAGATAATTCAACCAATAGGTCTGACAAAGGCCGAGATACTCAAATTAAAGTCCGAGGCCGACATGGCTCAGATGGTTATCAAACAGGCCAGGGAGCGGACCGATCTGACCCCCCGCCAGTTAAAGCTTAAATTAGCGAAGGTGGAACAGGGAATAGAGAAGGCCAACAAGGCCAAATCAGAGCTCATCCAGGCTAATCTCAGGCTCGTTGTGAGCATTGCGAAAAAATACACCAACAGGGGTCTCATGTTCCTTGATCTCATCCAGGAGGGGAATATCGGACTCATGAAGGCGGTTGATAAATTCGAATACCAGCGGGGGTATAAGTTCAGCACCTACGCCACCTGGTGGATCAGACAGGCCATCACCAGGGCCATAGCCGATCAGGCAAGGACCATCCGGATCCCCGTCCACATGATAGAGACCATCAACAAGCTCATGCGCACATCCCGCTATCTTGTACAGGAACACGGCCGGGAGCCCACATCCGAGGAAATCGCCGAAAAAATGGAATTTCCTCTGGAAAAGGTCAGGAAGGTCCTGAAGATCGCCAAGGAACCCATATCACTGGAAACTCCCATTGGGGAAGAGGAGGACAGCCACCTTGGGGATTTTATCGAGGACAAGAACGTGCTTTCTCCCGGTGATGCGGTTGTAAACTTCGGATTGGCGGAACAGACAAGGAGGGTCCTCACTACCCTTACTCCGAGGGAAGAGAAGGTCCTCAGGATGAGGTTCGGCATTGGTGAAAAAACAGACCATACCCTGGAAGAGGTGGGCCGTGATTTCAGCGTTACCAGGGAGCGTATCAGGCAGATCGAGGCCAAGGCCCTCAGGAAATTGAGGCACCCGAGCAGGAGCAGAAAGCTAAAAAGCTTTGTTGACAACTGAAAACTGCACCTTTTCTCTTGACAAATTTCCCATGGATGCGCATTGTATTGGATCATGAAGGATAGTCAGGGGGCCCATAGCTCAGTTGGCAGAGCCACCGGCTCATAACCGGTAGGTCCCTGGTTCGAAACCAGGTGGGCCCACCAGCACTCGATACCACCGGACATGCTTTCAAGGATTATGGTAGAGATGCCCCTCCCGCCTGGGGAATGATTACTCGGTAAAGGGCGTACCCTCAAGAGGGTACGCCTTTTGAGTTTTTTCCACATGAAACCCACTCTGAAAGATTTTCTGGACCTGCTGGAAACCGTTGCGCCCTCGCTCCTGGCAGAGTCCTGGGATAATCCAGGCCTCCAGGTGGGATCCTTGTCCCAGGAGATCAGCATGGTCTTCGTATGCCTGGATCCCACCCTCCAGGCCGTCATGTCCGCCGCAGAGATCCATGCTCAACTCATGTTCACCCATCATCCCCTGTTCTTCACCCCTCTTTCACGCCTCGAGATCAACTCCTTTCCCGGTGAAGTGGCAGCAGAGGCCATAAGAGGGGGGGTCTCCATTGTGGCGGCCCACACCAACCTGGACATGGCCGAAGGGGGAATAAACCATATCATTGCGGATCTCATGGGTCTTGAGCGTGTGGAGGTATTGAAGGAAAGCGAAAACTTTAAGGACGCTGGCCTCGGGAGGATCGGATATCTGCCAGAACCCGCTGAACTCTCCGTTGTAACGGGCATCGTCAGAGAGGTCCTTGGCGTCCCCCACATCAGGGTGGCAGGTCAAAGAGACGCCCTCATCCACCGGATTGCAGTGGTGGGGGGATCGGGGGGGAGCCTTCTTCACCTCGCCCATGAGAAGGGGGCCGATCTTCTCCTCACGGGCGATGTGGGCCATCATGTAGCCCTGGAGGCCATCTCCCTGGGAACGGCCGTTATGGACGGCGGCCACTTTCACACGGAAAGAGCCGCATTCATGGTTTTCGCGAACAACCTGGAAAGAACACTCAGGGATAAGGGCTGGGAGATCAGATTCCACATGGACAGGGACCAGACCGACCCGGTTCGGCTGGATCCGAACTGAAAAAGGAGGGGCCTTTCCCCCTGTGCCCGAATCCCATGAGGCGGGGCCAAAGGCTTTTGATCCCGGATTTAGTGACATATTTTTAATCGAGGTAAGAACTTGGAAGAAAAGATGAAGTCCCTTATCGCTCTCCAGGAGTGCGATATCCGCATGAGGGACATACGGATGAAGAGAGAGGAAGGCCCCAGGAAGATTCAGGCACTGGAACAGAAACTGGCGGAAGTGGAGAAGCATTTAGAAGAGGAGTCGGAGAGGCTCAAGGAGTACGCCCAGGACAGGCGGAAGGCGGAGCAGGAGATTGAGGATATGGAAATCCGGCTCAAAAAGGCTGAAGTCAAACTGTCAAACATAAAGTCAAACAAGGAGTACGAGGCCGCCCTGAAGGAGATCGATGACCTTAAGAGGGAAAAATCACTTGTAGAGGACAGGGTCATTGAGATCCTGGAAAAGACAGAGGCCCTTGAGACCTCCCATGCCGCCAACAGAAAGCGTACCCAGGAGGCTAAACAGCAGTTCAGGCTCGATCATGAGGAAATCATGAAACAGATCAGGTCTCTTGACCGGGATCTTGACACACTAACAAAAAAGAGACTGCGGATCTCCCGGGAAGTTGACCCTGTCCTGCTTAAAAGGTATGATACTCTCAGGGAGCGTAAGGGTGGCATAGGGGTCAGCCCGGTCATAAAGGGCGTATGTCAGACCTGCCACCTGAATATCCCACCCCAGGAGTTTAACGAGTTGCTCCGGGGAGACAAACTCATGACCTGCCCCAATTGCACGCGCATCATCTACTGGGGAGAGGATGAACGTTTAATGGATAATACGGGCGCCTGAGTCTTAAGTCTAAACAACGCCGTGCCAAAGCAGTCAGAATGACCGCCGCCCCAAGTTCGTGGGGGGAGGAAAGTCCGGGCTCCACAGGACAAGGCGCTGGGTAACACCCAGTCCCGGTGACGGGAAGGAAAGTGCAACAGAAAGCAGACCGCCCCCGCCGGTGCATTGCATCGCGGGAGTAAGGGTGAAACGGTGAGGTAAGAGCTCACCAGCTCCGCCGGTGACGGCGGAGGCTTGGTAAACCCCGCCTGGAGCAAGACCAAATAGGGGAACGCCTGAGGGCGGTCCGCCCGAGTTCCCGGGTAGGTCGCTGGACCTCAACGGTAACGTTGAGGGTAGATGAATGGTCATTGCCCCGGAGGCGGGTGACCCCTCCGGGGAACAGAACCCGGCTTACAGCCTGCTCTGGCACGGTTTTACTCAGGCGTAAGGCGGTAACATCTCGAAAACCTTTATTACACAGGAGGTCCTCCTGAAAAGGAATATATGCCGCAGGACCCCGTAGAGGCTCCAACCGAGACTCTCTTCTGGGGCTCTCCCGTAGCTTATTTCAAGCGCATGCTGCCGTCCCTATAAAATGAGATAGGGCTTTGCGTCCTTTGGAAAAGAGGCCCCCACGGACAGACTCCCGCCACAGGCGGGATAGATCTCGTATCCACAATTGCTGAAGTCTAACCGCACAGGTCGAAAAGATGCCGGGATGGCCATGAATACAGGCCGTATTACTGAGAATGCAGTTTTCATTATTGGTGCTGGTCACTTCGGGGCCAGGGCCGCTAAAATAATATGTACCAGGTCTGACTCGCCTGTTTTCATCGTGGATCCTGACAGGGGGGCCCTTGCTCAAATCAACGACCCGGGAGCCGAAAAGATCCAGGGCGACGGGATCGGGTTTCTTACGGCAAACTTCCACTACCTGAAGGAGGCCAATACCATCGTCCCCGCCCTTCCGGTGCACCTGGCCTATGAATGGCTGAGGGAATTCACGGCAGGCCAGTTCAGGATAACAAGACTGCCCGCGCCCCCAATCGATCCTCCGCTCCCCAACGCCCTGCCCGCCGGCGAAGGGTCAACCCTCGTGAGTTACGCGGACTTTCTCTGTCCCGATGACTGCCCAGAACCTGTTTTCTGTACTGTAACCGGGGAGAGGCGGGACCAGCCCCTGTACGCCCTGCTGGCCGGCCTCAGGCTACCCCCGTTTGAGGTCCATATCATACGGAGCAGACAGCTTGCCCCGGGATTGGGAGGGTACAGGGTGGAGGACTTAAAAGGCCTGGCCCACAAGGTCAGGACGAAGAGGGCCCCCATGTGGATAGTGGGGACCGCGTGTAAGTGCCACGGGATCCTGACGGCGTTTGAAGTCCAGGCCTCGTTGAATAGTTGAGTGGTTAAATGGTTGAGTAGGAAAATATATTCTACTATTTCAGGATGTTATGGCTTTTCAAATGCTGACTATCCAATTTTCAAGGCAATCATGGGGATGATCAATCATAACAACGACTTAACCACTCAACTACTTAACCACTTAACGGGGTCTGGAGTCAGCGGGAAAGAGGGGGGCCGACAGTCATAACCGGTTTTGCGCGCCGCGAATCGGTTCATTAAGGGCCTGAGCAAGATCTGAAGCTGGGAGGTTCAAAGATTTCCATGTTTGTGTTCGGTAATTTTTTAGGGGCCGTGGCCAGGGTGATCGACATTGGATTAACCCTCTACATGTGGGTTATCATAGCCCGGGCCGTCATATCATGGGTCAACCCTGACCCCTACAACCCCATCGTCCGCTTCCTCGTGTCCGTGACAGAGCCGGTGCTTTTTCAGATAAGACGAAGGCTCCCCGTAAGTCTCGGGGGCCTTGATCTCTCCCCCATCCTGGTGATCCTGGCCATCATCTTTGTTCAATCTTTCCTTGTCAGGAGCCTTATGGAGTTAGCGGCCCGCATGGGGTAATCCAAAGGCAGGTCTCCAATCCCATGGACGGCCGTGGATTTGGGAATTGAAGGATCAGATGTAGGTGCGGCTTCAGCCGCACAACGCCTGCTCAGACAATTAGGTATTTATGGAAGACAATTCCTGGACAATCATCAACGTGAAGGTCCTGCCGAAGGCATCCACCACGGCCATTCTTGGACAACAGGGGGGTATCTACAGGATAAAGCTCACGGCCCCCCCGACAGACGGGAAGGCGAACAGGGCCCTGCTCAAGCTCCTCTCAAAAAAACTCCATATACCCAAGGGAGATATTGAGATCATCTCGGGGGAAAGGGCCAGGATAAAGGTCATAAGGATAAACCACCTTGCACCTGAAAGGGTCAGCAGGCTCCTCTCCCCTTGATCACCGCCTCCCCTGACAGAGATATCAGGGGGAGAGGGGGAGGATCACCTCAACTATGTCTCTTTTCACGGGCCGGACAGGGGCGTTATAGATGAGGAGGCCCCTGCCGAAACAGTGGGCCAGGCGAAAGAGGGTCCCTTTGTACTTCCCGTGCCCAAAGGAAAACCTGACCTCTGTACCGCTGTGGGACTTGAGCCACTTTGACAAGGTCTCCCTGTCAGCGGCGTTTGCGTGGTGAAGGAGGATATAGCGCACCCCGTTCAACCTGGCCACAGAGCTTCCGAGGACCTCGGACGATTCCATGACCTCGCACTGAAGCCTCATCCCGTCCTGGCAGAAACCCGGAGAACAGAGAGCCAGGACAAGTAACGTCCCCAGGCCTGCCACGATATAGAGTTTCAGATAATGATTTTGGCAAGGCCAGAGGGAGGAATCGGAGCAAGTCGTACCCATAGTACGTCGTCGACGATTCCGACCGATAACGCAGTCCAAAATCTTTATCTGGAAGTCTATAGATCTGATCATACTCTTCCAGGTCATAGTTCAGTCCTCCTTTCCCTCTTTACCCACCCTTGAACCTATATAACCGGGCAGTTCACGTATAAGCCGATCGATCTGGGCGCTGTTTTCGCTGAGAAACCGCATAATGCGGTCTGATTTGGATTTCAGGATCACCTTGTCCTGTTTCTCTATGTCCGATCCCTTAATGAGCATCTGATGTTCATAGAGGTAGGAAATGATGGTATCATCGGCGTCCAACTGGACGTTGAACCTGTGCCGGAGATAGTCAAGCCAGTAGCCGAACTCGTGGGGGTGCTCAACGTGCTCAACAGGAATCCCAAGATCAAAGCTCAGGGGTTTTGCAAGTCCGGGCATCAGTCTGGAGCCCCCAAGAAAATCAAGGACGTGGGCCAACTGATGGGCCAGGGCACCCTCCCCTATCTCAGGGGATATGGCCACGTACAGGTTATCGGGATCCGCGGTCTTTGTCTTAAGCACATTTACAAAGACACTTCCCCTGCCCCCCTCTTTTTTTGGGGCCTGGCCCGGGCCGAAAATATCCAGGCCCAGGTATTCCCTGAGGTCAATAAACCTGATGCCGGCGCTTACCCCTGTAAGTTTTTTTATATCAAGGCCCTCGGTCATCTCCCGCGCCCTCCCATACCAGACACCGGGCAGGTTCGCGATCTTCCTGCTCATCTCCGGGGAGAACTCTGCCATACCCTCCAGGCCAGGTTCATCCTCCTTTCCAAGATGGCAGTGTTTGAACTTTCTGCCGCTGCCGCAGGGGCATGGGTCGTTCCTTCCAATCTTTTTCATTCCTCGATGATCCTGTCTTTCTGGGCCTCGTAGGACCAGCAGGGCAGGGGCCCCGTGGTCCCTGTCTCCGGGTTCAGGCTGTGCCTGTAAGATGCCTTTACCTCCTGGGTTTTCATCATATGATCCCAGCCTCGCTGGAAATAGGGACACTCGTCGTTAAAACAGACCCAGATAAAGGGAGTGTCCCACGTGGAATTTGCCGGGGGCTGCCATTTTTTCATGTCAGCGCCGCAGTGACTGCATCTGACTCTTTCCTGGTTGTTCATGGTATCTCCTGTTCAAAAAAAAACCAAACCCCTCGCTAACAACTCTACCAGGAGTTTGGTTCGGTTATTGGGGCCAGGCCTTTCCCGAACATCAGCCGACAGCGGCCTTCAAGATACCTTCGGGCGGGATAACGTTGTAGTTAAGGGCCGCATCTTTTTTCAGGTCCATTCCAAAGGCCACTGCCATCAACTGGCTCAGATAAACTACAGGTAGATCAAATTCTGTTCCGTAGGCCTCGTTAATCCTCCCCTGGTACATCTCAAGGTTCATGGCACACATGGGGCACACGGTAGAGATCAGTTGGGCACCATGATTCAAGGCGTCTTCCAGGATATCCTTGACCAGGCCCATACAGTAGTCTATCTCCGGCAGGAATATCCCCGATCCGCAGCAGCGGATCTTTCTGGGAAAAGGGACGGCCTCGGCACCCAGGGCCTCAAGGAGCCGGTCCTGCACCACGGGTTTGTTCACGCTGTCATACTCACCGAACGGCCGTACGGACTGGCATCCCACATAGCCGGCAACCTTGAGTCCATTCAGGGGCTTGGTCACCCTTGCCTTTATCTTGTCAACACCCACATCGTTGTAAAGCACGTCCTGAATATGCCTGACCTTTATGCCACCCCCGTAGCTCAACCCCCCCTCTGCCAGGCACTCGTTTACCTGTCGCAGCAGTTCAGGGTCTTCCTGGATCTCGTGGTTCACCTTTATCATCTGGACGTAACAGGAGCTGCACGGAGCAACGATGTCATGGCCTGCAGCCCCTTCAGCTATGGCAAGGTTACGGGCGTTAAGCACCTTGATTGCAAGATCGTTTGCACCGGCATAGGACACGCTTGCCCCACAGCAGTTCCAGTCCTCAATCTCCTCAAATTCCATACCCAGGGCCTCGCAGACAGGTTTCAGAGAGACGAGAAAATTGGCGCCGGTCCCTTCCAGGCTGCATCCCCAGTACAAGAAATATTTCATGCCGCAGCACCTCCTTTCCCTAAACCTTCTGCTTTGTCCAACATCTTCTGAAGGGACTTAACCCCCTTGATCTTCCTCTCAGGAAGGAGTTTCATCCTATGGTGGAGCATGAGCCTAAGCCCTATATCCATAAAGTTGAGCATTGCCTTAATTCCCTCAACCAGTCCGCCGCTGAAGAATACCCTTCTCGGAAGATCCTTCTCGTCTATGCGGCCAAGTCTGTAGACCTGTTTCCAGAACTCCTTTCCAAAGCTTGCGGTATCCTTGCGTGGGACGTATCCCTGCTTGAGGGCGTAGTGGGCCAACCCGTGCATAACGTCCATGACAGGGATGTTCCTCGGGCACTTGACCACGCAGGTATAACATGAGGTGCAGAGCATGATGGCCTTGCTGCTCAGGACCTCTTCCCGCTTACCCGCCCTGATTAGGCCGAAGATCTGCCTGGGCGGGTAATCCATGTGTTCTCTCAGGGGGCATGATCCGGCACAGACACCGCAGTTCATGCACATCTTGATCTCATCCCCGGCATCCACATCCCTGAAGACCTCCTCGGCAAAGGAGGGATCGTAGTTGACCATGTTTTCCATAAGCAACCTCTTCTCTATTGATTGTTGAATATTGATGCCCAAGTAAAAAGTTCTTTTACATGATTGAGGAATTTAGGGATTGAGGAATTACGAATCATTCCAGGTAGAAACCCTGAGACCGGAACTCCAGATCATATGCGCCCCGATCCCTTGGTAAACCACCCGGCATGGCCAAACGTCAGGGCCATGATCCTGCAATCATCAATCGTCAATCAACAATCTACAATCCCAACTACCATCCCTTATAGGGGTTCGGGCCAACCTCGTCGATGGTTTCCATAAACTCGTCTATTATCGCAGGGATCTTGTGATAATCGGTGATCCCCACCTCAACGAACTTCACACGTTCCGACTCCAGGGCCAGCCTGTCCAGGGTCTCAGAGACCTTGCTCAGCCGCGTCTCGGCAAGCTCGCTCCCCTTGATAAAGTGGCACTGGTAATCATCCCCGTGCCTGCACCCCAGGAGCAGGATGCCGTCAATACCCCTTGAGAGTGAATCGGCGATCCATACCAGGTTCATGGATCCAAGACATCTCATGGGGATGAAACGCACATAGGGGCTCCATTTCATCCGCTTGATCCCTGCCATATCCACTGCCGGAAGGGCGTCGTTTTCACAGATCAGGCAGAGCACCCTCGGTTTTTCCTCATCCTCCTCAGGCACGTGAACGGACTTGATCATATTCCCTATCATGCCCACCGAGTAGTTCTTGAAGGATATGATCCTTTCAGGACAGGCGCCCATGCACACGCCGCATCGCCTGCAGCGCGTGGGGTTGGGAAGGGGATTGGCCTCTTCATCCTCGTTGATGGCGCCAAAGGGGCACTCCTCTGTACACCGCTTGCACTGGGTACATCGCTGCATGTTGAACTCGGGGTAGGTCGTATCCCCGGCCCTGGGATGGACGGCCTTTCCTTCGGCCGTGGCCTCGGTGCACTGGATCGCCTTCATGGCCGCGCCCACTGCATCGTCTATGGCCTTTGCCGTCTCCATGGGCCGTCTGATGCACCCGGCTGAATAGACACCCGTCCGCCTTGTTTCATAGGGAAAACAGATGAAGTGGGAGTCGGGGAATCCATACTTTAGGGTGGGCAACTCAGGACCCTGACGGTAGTCCAGGTTCAGGGCGCTGTTTGCAAAAAATCCGGAATCGGGCACGACCTCTATCATCCCGTCCTCATCTGCATCCTCCGCGTCCGCAGGGGCCTTGATCCTCGGGGTGGTATCTGGCTTAGAGGCGGGGACCATTCCAACGGCCAACACGACCAGGTCCAGGTCTTCGATCTTCACCCTCTCGCCTAAGAGTTCATCATCGGCCTCCACAAAGAGTTTGCCGCCCTCCTCTCCCACGTTGGCGGCCTCGCCTCTAATGAATATGTTTCCATCGTTCTGGGCCTTCCGGTAGAAATCCTCGGCCTGGCCCACGGTGCGCACGTCCTTGTACAGGATATAGTTGACCGCCTCAGGGTTCTGCTCCTTCACATAACCCGCCTGTTTCATCGAGACCAGACAGCAGGCCGAAGAGCAGTAGGGAAGATGCTCAGGGTCCCGGGATCCGGCACACTGGATAAAGAGGACGTTTTTGGCATCACTCCCATCGGAGGGCCGTGTGATCTTGCCCGACGCGGCCATCTCTTCCATCTCAACGTTTGTAACCACGTCCTTGAACTTGCCGTAGCCCAGGTGGCCAAGCTTGTTTGCGTCATAGGGGACCCAGCCCGTGGCCTGGACCACGGCCCCTACCCTTTCACTGACCCCGTTTCCATTGGATTTGATCTCCACGGTGTAAAGCCCCGGCCCCCCGCTGATCTTCTCAACGGTTGAGGAGGTATAGACCTTTACCTTTGGCTCATCCTCAATAGCCTTGATCAGCTCCTCGGCCCCGGGCTCTGAAACCTCCTTATAGGGGAGAGTAATCAGTTTTTTCATCTTGCCCAGGAAGCCGCCCAGCCTGTCCTCTCTTTCCACCAGGATGGCCTGATATCCTGCCCTGGCAGTCTCCAGGGCCGCGGTCATCCCGGCCAACCCTCCGCCCACTACCAGGATATCCTTGGAATACTCCTCCTCTGCCTTGAAGGGCTCGGGCAGTTCCGTGTCCTTGGCCTGGGAGCAGCCTATACGCAGGTTATCCTCGGCCAGCATCTGGGTATCCTCCTCGCCGGCAGGCTGGCTCCAGGCCACCTGTTCCCTCAGGTTGACCCTCTGAACTATGACCCCCTGGCCGAAGTTGAACAGATCGTAGTTGACCCTGTGAGAGCAAGCGGCAATAATCACCGTGTTAATACCCTCACCCTCAATATCCTGTTTGATCAGGTCAACACCTTCCTGACCGCACAGAAAAGGATGGTCCCTGGTGATATCTATGGTGAAATCCTCGGTCCCCTCCTCCTTGAGCTGCTCAATATCCAGGGCATCTCCGATGCCACATCCGGTGCAAATATAAACTGCTGTCTTCTTGTCCATCGAGTTACCTCCTCGCGATTGATTGGATAGCCTTTAAGGCCCCTGCTGTGGCATCCTGTACAGATGAAGCGACATCGGTCGGCCTCCTTACACAGCCGACGCCGTATATTCCGGTCTTTTCAGGATCATTTACCAGGAACCCGTACTCATCACAGGGGACCTCTGGAGCACCGTCTACCTGGATCCCGTTGGGGACCATCCCTGTGGCCAGAACAACCAGGTCGAAGTTCATCAGGATCTGCTCCCCGGTCCTGGTGTTCTCGCCCTCAAGGAGCAGGTCTCCTGTGTCTTCGTCCTCTGTTATGTTGGCGATCTTGCTCTTGATAAAGGTAACCTTCTCGTCTTCCTGCACCTTTGTGTAGAAGTCCTCGAGTCTGTCAAGGGCCCTGATATCTATGAAGAAGACTGTAACATCACAATCCGGGTAAAGTTCTCTCACATATGTGGTCTGCTTCAAAGAGGCAAGGCAGCATATACCCGAACAGTAGGGGAGGTAGTTCTCATCCCGGGACCCGGCGCACTGGATGAAGGCGATATTTTTTACCTCCTTGCCGTCGGACGGCCGAACTATCTTGCCCTCTGTGGGGCCGTTTGGCGATGCCAACCGCTCCATCATTACGTTGGTGATCACGTTCTCATATTCCCCATAGCCGTAGTAATCGACCTTTGCAGCGTCGTATGGATCCCAACCCGCGGCCCAGACTATTGCGCCAACCCTCAGGTCAAAGGTGGCCTCTTCCATGTCAAGATCAACGGCGCCGTACTCGCAGGCCTCCAGGCATTTTTTTCCCTCATCGGTCCCCACCAGACAGGGATCAAGCACATACCTCATGGGGAAGGCAAACTCATGGGGGAGATAGGCCGCCTTGATCTTATCCATCCCGTAGTTAAACGGGTTGTCTATCTCTACCTCACACACCTCTGCGCATTTCCCGCAGCAGGTACATTTTTCATTAACGTACCGGGGGGAGAGCTTGATGGTCACATCGTAGTCCCCTTCCTGTCCTGAAATACCCGCAACCTCTGCCATGGTAAAAAAACGTATCTTCGGATTCTGTCTCATACGCCGGAAGTTGATTTCCAGACCGCAGTTGGGCGGGCAAAGCTTGGGAAAGTACTGGTATAACTGGGTCACACGCCCCCCAAGGTAGGGGTTTTTCTCCACCAGGACCACGTCATAACCGGCCTCGGCCGCTTCCAGGGCGGCTGTAATTCCGCTCATGCCCCCGCCAACTACCAATATACTCTGGTTTGTCGTTTGTACATCTGCCATTGTATCCTCCAGGGTTGTAGTTTTTGAAGTCTGCTATATAGGGAAAGCCAAGTGCCCTAAACCTCTCGGAAATTCTACAACTTATTGAAATTAAAGTGGTTTATTAAGTCTTAGCCTTTTTGCCGCATAAATGGAATGGTGGAACGTTGAAATTAGAAATTTGGCCTTCATGCTTTTGTGCTGTTGATGAACGCATTCAATTTTGCGCCGATATCTCCCCGGTTCCTGATTTCCAATTCCAAATTTCAAGCCGTGAACGGCTGCTAACATTCCAATTGTGAGCGAAGCGAACTACGTTCACAAAAAGCGTATTTCGTCAATATCCATTTTTGAACCGCGAGGGAGATCAAAAATGTTCATGGACCAAATACGCTAATTTAAGTGACTAAAGGTTAGAGCTACTGAAGTGAGCTAAAATTTACAGTGTTTGTGATACCCCATAAGGCAAGATTCTTAATCCCCTGTGTTGCAGGGTTGATCTCTAATTGCACTCCTCACGCATAACCATTGCCACCCCTCGCTCCAGGCACTCCAGACCCCCATGAATCACTTAAAACAGTGGATGAAAGAGATGCTCCAGGCACTAACCCACCATGCCTGGAGCATCTTTATCTCAGGTTACAGGGTTATACACCGGGGATGTTCCACACATCTTTCTTGGACATCTCCCATTCGCCGGTTGCAGGATCATATCTGCAGTTGGCAAAGCAGTGCCAGTTTTCCTCATCCATCTTGGGTGTGTCGGCCCTGAAGTAGTAACCCGGCCACCTGGTCTCCTCGCGGAAGAGCATGGTCCTCACGTGGGCCTCGCCCTGCCACATCCTGTGGATATTCTCCCAGACCCTTTCCAGGGAGTAGATATCCGTGGCAGCCAGTTTTTCAGAGTCCTCCTTCAGGTAGACAAAGAGCTCCATGGCCCTCTCCAGGTTGGCCTTGCTGGTCTTGAAGGCCGCGGTCACACCGCCCGCATACTCGTCCATGATCTTCTGGAGGCGATCCATGAACTGCCGCCACAGGAGATAGTTGGGGTTGATGTCAGGATCGGTGGTCTCGTTGCAGAACTCCTGGTGACGATCGAGCGGGGCCAGGATCTTGGCCTTTATCTCATCCACCTTGGCAGCGTCAAGAGTGGGCTCTTCACCCTTTTCCACGATATACTTGATGGCCGCCTTGCCCACTATCCGGCCTTCTGCATGGGAACCGGAGGAGAATTTGTGGCTGGATGCGCCGGAGGCATCGCCTGCCGCAAAGAGCCCGTCCACCGTGCACATATTGACATAACCCCACTTGTAGGGGGTGTCCATATCTTCGGGACCGCTCACCCAGGCACCGGAGGCACCGGAGTGGGAACCGATGAAGTAGGGTTCACAGGCCGCGATCTCAGAGTGCTTCTCTTCGGGCTTCACGTTCAGGGCTGCCCAGAGATGGGCCTGGGAGATGGTCATATCCAGGAAGTCTTCCCACGCCTCGGACTCAAGTTCCTTCATCTTTTTCTTGTAGCCCTTGGGATCATCCTTGTACTCATCGGCGATCTTGTTGATGGCCTCAGCGGTCTCCATGTACAGGGGACCAAGGCCTGCATCCACATCCAGCATGCCAAGGTAGTTCCTCAGGTTTGCAGGGATCGGCTTGGCCAGTCCGTAGGGGGCCCAGTTGTTGAGTTCCTCTTTTCTGACCACCATGTACTCACCGCCCTCCGCGCTGATGGCCCTGGACTTGAACAGGAGGAACCATGCCCCCACAGGACCGTATGCATCCTTGAACCTGACCGGGATGAACCTGACTTCCTGACAGGTCATCTCTGCACCGGCCTTTATGGTGAAGTAGGCGCTGGAGCCCGTGTTGAAGGGCGGGTACCAGGAGCGTCCAAAACCTTCGCCCACAGACCTGGGCCGGAACACGTGAACCGCACCACCCATGGTGGCGACCGTGGCCTTTGCCTTGAACACGTAGATCTTCTCTTCACGGGTGCTGAATCCCACGGCCCCCACGCACTTGTTGCCGTCAAGGAGGGGCTCAACGATAAAGACCCTCTCAAAGATCTCGCCGCCGGCGTCTGCTATGGCGTTCTTGGCCGCTTCCGCGATGATGATCTTGTAGGACTCACCGTTTATCATGAGCTGCCAGCGGCCCTCATGCACGTACTTGCCCTCTTCATCGGTCCAGATCTTGAGACCCCATTTCTCAAAGAGGTGCACCGTGGAGTCCACATGACGGGCGATGTTGTAGACCAGGTCCTCCCTGGAGATACCCATCAGGTCCTGACGGACGTAGCGAACGTAGTCCTCGCAGGTGTTTTCCCCGTCCTTGATGCCTATGTACTGGTTGATAGCCGAAAGGCCCATGGCCACGGCGCCGCTCCTGTCCAGGGCAGCCTTGTCAACCAGGGTTACCTTCAGGCCGTTCTTCTTGGCCCAGTAGGCCGCTTCTGTGGCCACACCACAAGCTGAAAATCCCCCACCAAGAATCAGGAGGTCTGTGCTGACTTCTACTGTTTCAAAATTTGCCATTATCTTATTACCTCCTTTCTTTATACTGTAGGAACTGCATCGAGTCCCAGGGATTCGGGTTCGGTGGCCAGGGCCTGGCTGTTCAGATCATCGTGCGTTGCAAAGCCGCCCAAGGGATCTGCCGAGCCCTCTTCGGTTGTCCTGATGGGGAACTTGAACCTCTTGAGGCTGCCGTCCCTGAATTTTACCGTCCACATTATATCCTCTGAACCACGCAGCGGAACACAGCTGGCGCCCAGCGGAATAAAGTCAGAATAGCCACGCACATCCATGGCCTGCTGGGGGCAGATCTTTACGCAGCACTGGCACTCCCAGCACATGGACGGATCACGGTTGTAAGCCTTCATCTTCTCCATATCCAGGAACATCAGGTCGTTGGGGCAGATGTACATGCAGGCTGTCTTGTCCTGCCCTTTGCAACCGTCGCACTTCTCTGCAATCACAAAACTTGGCATTATTATACCTCCTCACTGTTAACGGTTTTAAAGCGTCAAACAACTGTCCAAAAAAAGTGGAAAGTTACTTCTCTTGCACCTCCTTTCTATGTGATTCCCTCTGGCGCCCGGATCATATGAAAGGGAAAAAGAATGCTTCCGGTCCTGCCAGGGCGAGATCGGCCCGCCGATCTTGATTCCTCGCACAAACAACGCCCGACCCTGAAAACCCCACGAGGAAACAGACACTTTCCCTCTCCCTGGCGGTAGACTCTCTCATGGGGAATCCCTGCGGAGGCTCCTTGTGCATTTTGTAACAAGCTCCTTTATATATTATTTTCTTGGGGTGTCAAGAAAAAATGAACAATAAATTTCCGCAGACTTCCAAAAAGTTCCCCGGCCGGTTGAAGCCGCCTGTCCCAAACACAGGAATATGGTCTAACTATCGGGTAATATTGCTGAAGCACTGAAATGCCAGCCCCCCCCTTTCCCGCGTCTTTTTCTTTTCGTAAAGGACCTTTCGGCGGAATCCTCGACGAGTATCCGGTTTCCAGTCCCACCCTGATGGAATATAGTCCCGCCCCGGCGGGATATCCAGCATCCAGTCCCCAGCATCCAGCCCCCCCTGTCTCAGGACATATCCCTCGGTTGTCCGGTGGATTCCAGCACACTGCTCCACAGCCGTCCTTCCGGGTCAATATGTTTCCGTTCTGATACGGCCAGGGGTATGGGCACATGGGTAAACTCCCCGTTCCAGTAGCCCACCAGCATATTTGTCCTGCCGGTCATCCCCGCGTGCACGGCACAGTGGCCCAGGAGGAGGCAGAAGACCGAGTCGTGGGGGTTTGCAGGCCTGCTCCGGATCGTATAGCTGGGATCAATATACTTCAGGGTTATGTCCATCCCTGAATCCCTGAAGTGGGCCAGTATCTGATCTTTCAGGAAGAGACCAATATCCTCGAATCGGGGGTTGCCGGAGGCATCCCGCCGGCCGGTAGTCCCTAAGAGGTCCTGTCCGGCCCCCTCTGCCACCACAATTACGGCATGACGCCTTTTTTCCAACTGATCCCTGAGGGCGGAAAAAAGGGCCTCGAGCCTGAAGGGCACCTCCGGTACCAAGCAGAAGTTCACGTCACTGTTGGCAAGGGTGGAGTACGCCGCGATAAAGCCTGACTCCCTGCCCATCAGTTTAACGAGACCGATACCGTTTCTCGCCCCCAGGGCCTCCACATGTGCCGAGTAGATGGCCGTCCTTGTCTCTGCCACCGCAGTCTCAAAGCCGAAGGACTCATCCACGTAGGATATATCGTTGTCTATGGTCTTGGGGATCCCTATCACGCTGATCTTGAGGCCCCTCCTGGCGATCTCCTCACATATGGCCAGCCCCCCCCGCAGGGTCCCGTCGCCGCCAATGGTAAAGAGTATGCCGATATTCATCCTTTCCAGGGTGTCCACCATCTCCGAAACATCCTGGGGCCCCCGGGATGACCCGAGTATAGTACCCCCTTTCGTGTGGATATCCTCCACCTCCTTCAGGGTCAGTTCCACGGGAGGGTGCCTGTACGCCGGGGCAAGGCCTTCAAACCCATATTGAAACCCGAAGGCCGATTCAACGCCGTAATGATAGTGGAGACTCAGGACAATGGCCCTGATCACGTCGTTGAGCCCTGGGCAGATCCCGCCGCAGGTGACAATACCGCACTTGAGTTTGGAAGGATCAAAGTAGATCCGCTCCCTGGGCCCTGCCATCTCAAAGGAGGGCAGGTCCCTGCCGGCCTGGATAAAGGCATCGGCCTTCCTTATGGTGGAATGGAAGAGGACACGCTTGCCATTATCCACAAAATCGGTCGAACGCATGGGAGAGGTTATGCGGCATTCTCCAAGGGTCCGCACTTCCAGATCCAGATCGCTCAGGCTCGTCATGGTATCCTTTCTATGGGGTAGCTCAGATGGAGGTTAACAAGATGCCCGCGGCCAAAATCCGCTCATCTATCTTCTGTTGCAGAGGAAGAGTACGAAAAAGTCCGAGGTGTGTCAACCGGATAAGTCCGGTGGTCCCGGGTCCTGGAAATCTCAGCCCTCCTCATGGCGGCCCCTCAACCTCCGGGGAAGGGGTGGAGGACTCATGTTTATGGAGGTGTAGAAAAATAAGACTGAGGTGCCGTATTATGCAACATACACATAACTTACCGTGATTACATCGCAAAATATGCAGGGCGTCCCTCAGAATTGGGTGGCGACCCCTTTTTTGCAGGATATGGCCACATTCAACACCCCGACCTGAAGCGCCCGTCGGGCCATACGGGTGGCGGGAAGTAAATGTCTTACGCCATTACCAACCCAAGACGGAAAGCGCCTTGAAAAACAAACTTCCCCCGGCCCTGTTATCGGTCAACGCCTTGAACTTCCAGGATATTTCAGCTATCCACCCTCAGCCCGTACGCACTGAAAAAGCACTTAAACCGTGTCGGAGTTTACCCCTTGTCCGGTCTCATTTCAAGTTAATGGGCATATTTTTGAGGTTACCCCCGCAAGATGGCATCGCTTTTGCTTTGTATAAGGGCAAAAATCGATAAATCAAAACCAAAGATATTGACAAAGGGAGGTTATGAAATGACAGGTAAAGGGAAAAACACCAAGAGAGACAGGTTGGGAATGGGGACATCCTACAGG
>DREN01000454.1 GCA_011051075.1 Deltaproteobacteria bacterium
CAAAGACCGAGATTTTAGCCGAATCAAACCGGAATGCCATATCCGGGTCAACCATACCCTGAAAACGGCGCGCCGTTACAAGGTCAATCCGCAATCCTTCGATGGTCAAACGGTCCGGTTTGACATACGCCGTATCACCCACCCTGAGCCTCAATCGTCGAGAGCTCAAACTCTCGAAAACAGCCGGACATCTGACACTCATGGCCGTCATCTGGTTACGGCGCTCCACCAGCGAAACCAAAAGTCCCTGCGGCATCAGGATATTTACGGCCTTGTCAAATATGGAAACGATCCTGCCCTCGGCCATAAGATCACAAACCATCCGGCCTACTTCATCCGCCCTTTGTCTTATGGTTTGACAGACCGCTCTCATCCAGATCCTTTTAGGGCCGCGGGTCAAATAACCTGATAAACGTTTGACGGTTAGGGCTCGATAGCGATTTCTTCGTATTCGCTGAAACCGGTGTTCTTCCAACGAACCCGCGTGGGAGTGATTTCCAGGTGAACAAAGTGTTCGTCATCCTCGTTTGGAAAATGATTTCTGACCCCGGGATTAAGCGCCAACAACTGTTTCTTTTTCTCACTGTCGCCGGTGGTGTCGATTCTGCCTTCCACCCGCAATTGACGATAGCCGGAATCAACAAAACATACCTCCACCCTGTCATTTTGCAGAAACTCATCCATCTTTCCGCTGATATTATATGTGGAACTCCAGAGTTTTCCTCCCGGTACATGGACAAAGCTCATGGGGCGAACTCTCGGTTGGGCCCCGTCAATGGAGGCGAGATATCCGATAGGTGTGTTAGAGACGATCTCTTCATAAATGCCCATTTTTTCCTCCATCTTTGTCAAATTTCAAATCTATCCGAATCCTCCGGTCGCATTTACGACAGTACGCTGAGGGGCAGGCCTTCAGGGTGGCGCCCAAGAATCACCATGACCGTAAAAGTCGGCCGACGTTTATAGATATCAAACACTTAGGCCATTTGACATGCGATACTTTATCATAAATTTGAGGTGAAGTTTAGAAAAAAGCTTAGGGCGCAGGCCATGACCGAAAACAGTACGGAATCGGGCGACGTCATTAGGTACTCAAGCAGCTCTTGGCCATGGATCTTCCCTGACGCAAGAGAATGAAATCCGCTGTCCGCTTCCCGGGGCCTGGATCTGACCCGGGCAGGGTGAAATAAAAAGGCCCCGCGCCGGGCGGGGCCTTGAATCCTCATATCTGTTGCCCTCTTTGTTACTGGTCTCCGCCGTAGAGCTCCTTGGCCCTTGCCCTGTCAGGGGAACCGTCTTCAAGCACTGGAAGCAGATCTACGAACTCCACGTACTGGGGTTTCTTATACCTGGCGATCCTCTCGCCCACAAAATCGATTAATGCCTGTGGTTCCAGGCTCTCCCCCTCCTTCAACTGGCAGACGGCCTTGATCCCCTCCTTCCATTTGGGATCAGGGACACCAAAGACCACCGTCTTCTCCACTGCCGGGTGTTCAAGGACTACCTTTTCCACCTCTGCCGGATACACGTTCTCGCCTCCCGGCTTGATCAGCTCCTTCTCCGCCTTGCGGCCCGCATACCAGAGAAAGCCGTCCTCATCAAATCTCCCCTGGTCACCCGTATGGTGCCAGCCCTCCCTGAAGGTATATTCGTTATCCTCGGGCAGATTCCAGTACCCCTTGAACACCATGGGGCCCTTCATGGTGATCTCACCCACCTGACCCACGGGCACGGGCCGGTCATAATCATCCACAAGCCTTACCTCGGCCAGGGGAAGCATCCTGCCCGCTGAACCCGGTCTGTCGTTATAGGCGCCGAAGGTGGCCACGCAGGAGGTCTCTGTCTGACCGTACATACAGTAGAAGGTCCCGCCGGTTATCTCCTGATACTTCTCTATGGTCTCCGGGGTGTCAAGTCCGGCGGATACCCTCAGGCTGCTTATGTCCCTGCCCGATTTTTCATGCTCCTCAAGCACCGACGAAAGGATAGGGGCGAAGGTAAACATCATTGAAACCCGTTTTTCCTCTATCATCTCAACGGCTTTTCGGGCATCGAACCTGCTCATGTTCACATTCATGATGCCCGCGTGAAAACTCGACGTGACCATGAAAAGGCCGCCCACATGAAAAAGGGGCAGGATATTCAGATGCACATCCTCCGGGGTTAGGTTCAGGAGATAGCCGAAGTGCATATCAGCGCAGAGCACGTTCCCGTGGCTCAAAAGGGCCCCCCTGGGCCTGCCGGCCACCGCCGCCGTATGAATAATCACAAATCCGTCATCGGTGGCAACATCCACCGGATCAAACTCATCTCCCTGGTCCAGCAGGGGCTGAAAATCGCCAAACTCACCCCCTTCAGGACCCAGGTTGAAATATTTTTCCACGGACGGCAGTTTATCCTTCAACCCGTTCAGGGTATCCTGAAACTCCATGTCTGAAAACACGAACCTTGGCGTACAGTCGTTCAGGTTATACCCCACCTCGTCCGCGGAGAGCCTCCAGTTGATAGGGAGCATCACAGCACCAAGGGCCGCGGCCGCGCCGTAGAGGAAGAAGTATTCAAGGCTGTTCTTTCCAAGTGCCCCTATGCGGTCACCCTTTTGAAGGCCCGCCTTCTGGAGCCCGCAGGCCAGGCTTTTCACCTTTGCCCTGTACTGGGAAAAGCTCAGGGTATGTCCGTTATCCACCTCAAACCACGCGTCTTTGTCCCCGAAGGTGGCCGCGTTACGGTTTATCAGGTCGTAGAAAGTAAAATCATATAGTCCCATGGTTGGTCTCCCCCGCAAAAAAATACCCTTTGCCGTCCCCATGGAACGGCAAAGGGCGGATTATTCACAGATTACTGCACCTTGAGTTCATAGGGGTATGCCTTCTGTACACCATCGGCGGAAAATGAGAAGGAACATTCTGTTATGTCCACAGGGGTTGTCCCTTCCGGCACACCCTTCCACCAGGTCTCAAGGGCCTTCCAGGGGCTCCATCCCTTGGCCTTCAGCTTAAAACCGCCGGTAACCAGCAGGCTCAAGAGGGCCGAACGGGCCGTGATCAGGGTCGTGGCCCTCACCTGGTCGGTCTTGCCTGCCGGGATCCAGTACTCATCCTGATTGTTATAGGTGACCAAGGAGAACTCCTTGTCAAAGACAACGGTAAAGGTGATCCCGTTGAGCAGAATCGGGTAGGGGTTACGGTTCTCGACGTTGAAAACAAAGCTCATGGGCAGGATAGCCCCCCTGTCTCCGGCTTCCCCCTTGGTGGGTTTTACCTTCTTTGAGAAGTACCAGTACCCGTCGTACTGGGGGATCTCAAAGGACTCAAGGGTCACCTTTGGTGCGGTAAAATTTTTATCGGTTGGCTTGACCGGCGCAGTAGTAACACATGACGCCAGGGCAATACTCAGGCCGAAAATAAGAACTATCATCAGAACCAGTTTTTTCTTCATAGCATACCTCCCTTAATCAGGGGCTGGAATGGGGAAAAGGATCTTCTGTTCCTCCTCCCCCGTTTCCCCACTCTGGTCAGAAACAGAACAGATGCCAGGGCGCATCCCCGATTTGAAATATGTTCATTGTCAGCTCAACCATCTTTTCCTTCTCTTGTAATGCTTTACCTCCCGGAAGCTCTTCTTCGAACCGCTGCCCATTCCCAGGTAGAAATCCTTAATGTCCTCGTTCTCGCTCAACTTCTCAGAGGGATCATCCATCACGATCCTCCCGGTCTCCATGACATAGGCATAGGGAGCAACGGTCAGGGCGAGCTTTACGTTCTGCTCCACGAGAAGTATGGAGATCTTCTCCTCCCTGTTGAGTTTTGTGACGATCTTAAAGATTTCATGTATGAGCATGGGGGCAAGGCCCATGGAAGGCTCATCCAACAACACCAGTTTGGGCTCGGTCATAAGGGCCCTTCCCACTACGGCCATCTGCTGCTCGCCACCGCTTACGAACCCGGCTATCTCGTTGCGCTTCTCTACGAGCCTCGGAAAGTAGCGGTACACCATCTGGAGCTTCTCCTTCACCGACCCGGTCTTTCTCAGGTGGGCCCCCACCTTGAGGTTTTCCTCAACGGTGAGGTGCTCGAAGACCTTGCGGCCCTCTATTACCTGGACAATACCGGCCTTGGCGATCTTAGCGGCCCTCTCGTGGTGAATCTGTTTCCCTTCATACTCGATAGCGCCGTCAGTCACCTCGCCGTCTTCGACCTTGAGAAGGCCGGAAATGGCCTTGAGGGTGGTACTCTTGCCGGCCCCATTGGCCCCGAGGAGGGCTACAATCCCCCCCCTGGGGACCTCAATGGAAACACCCTTGAGCACCAGGATGACCTCGTGGTACTTGACCTCAATGTTGTTGATCCTCAGTATCGCCTCTGATTTCTCCAAGACCCTACCTCCAGGGGTGATGTTATCGGTTGCCTACCAACCTAACCATTCCTTTGCCCATTTTTGCGGCCATCTCTTTTTCAGATCAACGGCCTCAACCGGCTGAAACTTGCCGCCCTTCCACTCCTGGATAAGACATCCGGTGGCAGGCCGGTGATCGGTGGCAGTATAGCTGATGGGCGCTGCGCCCAGGCCGATGTCAAAGTTACGCATGGTTTCGAACCCCTTCTTCATTATACCGGGCCCGCATCCCTTTTTTGTCAGGTCCACGCCTGCCTTGTCGGCCCTTTTCATGGCCTCCCACAGGACCAGGGCATCACCCCATGCCTGAACTGTCCGGATGAGCCTCTTTCCGATGGGAACGCCAGGGCTGTACTTTTCGGCCGATGAGACAACCAGGTCCATGTTCTTGTAGTCCTGTCCGAAAAAGGCGCAGGGTGTGGCGCCCATGACCCCTTCGGCGGCCTTTCCGGCCAGGCGGGGCAGGTTCTCGTCAAAGCCCCAGTTATTGACGATCCAGTCAGTGCCGAGACCCAGGGCGTAGGCGTCCCTGACCGTGGCTGCAACGCTCATGGTGGTGTTGCCGTGCCACAACAGATCCGGTTTGAACTTCTTCAGGGCCATGATCTGGCTCTTGGTATCAAGGGCAAAGAGGGAGACATCCTGGTCCGGCCCGATTTCAAAACCAAGGAGTTTGGCCTGGTCTTTTATGGCCTTGATGGGGGCTGAACAGTAGGGTGAGGCAAACATGTAACAGCAGGCGAACCTCGGCTTTCTCTTACCGAAATCCTTATGTTTGGGCCATTTCTTGTCAAACCAGGCCGTGATGGCGGACCTGGCGTTGGTTGAGTAGTCGGATGAAAAGAAGAGGTTATAAGGTGTCTTTTTCGGGTCGGTCAAATGGGCCGAATACGAAGCGGACACATAGGGAATTTTATCCTTATTGACCGTGGGTGAGAGGGCCTCGGTATCTCCGGTTCCCCACCCCATGATGGCAACGGATCCGAGTCTTTTTTGCATCTTGTACTTTGTAATGGCCTCGGGAATACGATATCCGTAATCAAACCAGACGTATCTGATCTTCTTTCCGTTAACACCGCCCTGGGAATTTATATACTTGAAGGCGTCTGCCATGCCGATAGCATAGTCTTTGCCCACATCCGAAGTTGCCCCGGTGGTATCCATGATGCCACCGATCCTGATCTTCTTGGCAACGGCAGCGGTTGAAAAACCCGCCACAAATGCCACGGCCAGCAAGATTACAAAAATCTTTGCAAAGATGTTTTTCTTCATAGATTATCCCCCCTTTTCAAGTAATGAGAACCTTAGTGTTAACCGCATTTACAATAGACCCCAAAGACTTATCCGTACGAACCGTTCACCTCCTTTCGGGTTTCAAGTCCCGCCCGAGGCGGGGCTTGGTTAGCAGATTATCGTCTTTATTCTGCTGCTGGTTTCCGCACCGTGGATGTAACATAGGCGTAAGGCGCAAGGCTCAAGGCACAAGAAATACCCGTGGTAGTCAATCATCCACCCATTCTCCTCCGTCCATCCTGCATCCTGCATCTTGCATCCTGTCCCTAATAGGAAAACGGCCACAGGTTGAAGTAGTTCTTGGCCTGCCACCAGCGGTATGCCAGACCGTTCGGTTCGTAGATCAGGAAGGCGCAGATGGCCAGGCCGAAGGCCATATCCTTGATATAGGCAAAATCTACAAGGATCTTCGGGTAATATTCCGCCAATGGAATCGCGCCCGTCTGGAGCAGTTCCATGACAACCACCATAAAGATGGATCCGAAAATGGCCCCCTGTATGGACCCGACCCCGCCGATCAGGATCACGCCCACCAGCCATAGGGAGAGAAACCACTGGAAATGCTCGGGACTGAGGGCGGCGGTATTGCACACCCAGAAGGCCCCGGCAATACCCGCCATAAACCCGGCCACAAAAAAGGCCAGGAGCTTGTACCATACGATATTAATACCCAGGGCCTCGGCCGCAATATCGTTATCCCTGATGGCCACCCATGCGCGACCGGGTTTGGACCTGAGAAGGTTGGCAAGAACGATCACCATGAGTGTGAGCACAACAGCCATAACAAAGTAGACCTGCGTATCATTTTCAATCACCCATGGCCCGATCTTGATGGTGCCGGGCGGCAGGGAAAAGGCCTGACCCCTTCCCCCTATCTGGCTGATATACTGGGTCAGTATGAAATCAACGGTAATGAACTGGGCCGCCATGGTGGTGAGGATCAGGTAGAAACCCTTCACCTTGGCCGACGGGAGGCCGAACAGCACACTCCAAAGTCCCGCAACGATCCCAGCAATAAATACGCTGATGGGGTAGGCCAGTCCCCAGTCGAGAAGGAACTGGGGCCACGGGAACTGGAGAATCAGCATAACACTGGTATAAGCGCCCACGGCAATGAAGGCAGCATGACCCAGGGTAAGGAGCCCCGCGTAACCGATCAGGAGCTGAACCCCCAATGCCCCCATGGCCGTATAGCCGATCATGGTACCCACGCTGATCCAGTATTCATCCACAAACAGGGGTATCCCTATGAAGACAACGGCCAGCAGGAGGATCATCTTTCCTTTCAGGAAGTTCGTCTGCCACCACCCCTGATCTTCCGCATAGTTCTGGTGGTAATCACCGCACGGCAACCATACACTGGACATAGAATAACCTCTTTCTAAGTGAGCTGAAGTGCCTAAAGTTTGAAGTGCCTAAAGTTTACCCAGTTAAACATGAAGTCTGTTTATGTGGGTAAGCTAAAGTTTAAGCCCAAAACCTCTTTTAATTCTGCTTACTGCTTACTCCCTACTGCTTACTCCCTACTATCCTTACACCCTCTCGATCCTCTCCCATCCCCATAGCCCGTAGGGTTTGAACAGGAGGAAGACGGCCATGAAGGCAAAGGGGACGATCTCCTTGACCCCGCCAGGGAAGTACTGGTCAAGGTAGGTGCCTGAAAAATTCTGCAAAAGACCTATCATGATCCCTCCCACTATGGCCCCGGGCACGGAGTTCAGCCCCCCCAGGACCACCGCTGGAAGAACCAGAAGCCCCAGATGGCCCACGGAGATGTTAATACCGTTGATGTTCCCTAAGAGGGCCCCGCCCACGCCGGCGCTCATGAAGGCGATGGCCCAGGCCGATGCATACACGAACCGGGCGCTCACCCCCAGGGAGAGGGCCGCGGTCTCGTCATCGGCTGTGGCCTGCATGGAAAGGCCCCACCGGGTATATTTGAAAAAGGCAACAAAGACGATAAGCAGGATTATGGACAGTATAAATGACCAGAGATATACGGGAGATATTTTCAGGAGACCCACTGTAATGGGCTTTATGTCAAATACAGGGGGGGTAAAGACCCTGGTGTCCGACCCCCATATGTATCCGATGAGTCCTTTCAGGAAGAAGGAGATCCCCACCGTTACCATGATAACGGCCAGGATCGGTTCCCCGATCAGTTTGTCCAGGAATATACGTTCGGTCAGAAAACCCAGGATAATCCCCACCAGCAGGGTCAGTAGCACGGCAGGGACAAAGGGGACTCCTATGGTATAGAAGGTGTAGGTGACGTAGGCCCCCACAAGGGTCAACTCGCCCATGGCCAGGTTGAGAACCCCTGAGCACTTGTAGATGAGGACCCATCCCAGGGCCACCAGGGCGTAGATGCCTCCCACCATGATACCCGTGGTCAGACTCATGAAAAACAGCTCCATCAGTTTCCTCCCTTTTGATAGTAAGCAGTAGGCAGTACAGAGCGATAAGCTGCCTAATGGCAGAATTTGTCTGCCTTTTCTATCATACCATATAACATTCGATTCACTTCATCATACTTCTGAATAAAACGCTGATACTGAGCATCTTCAATGTAACCAAAACCTCTTGAAAAACCCAACCATACTTCAGTTTCACCTGCTTCGCCCGCACAATCAATCAATTTACTAACGAATGCCTTTTCGTAGCGTCTCTTTTTCCATGCTTCGGCCAAATTTGCTGGAATGCTTCGAGAAGATCTTCTTATCTGGTCTATAAGGGAATACTTCTCTTCTTTTGGATATCTCTTGGTACCTTCATGAATTTCCAGGGCAAGCTGATAGGCCACAGAATAAACGTTTAGATCTTGATAACCCCTATGGTCACCACTCATCCCACCCCCAAAATACTCCTTACTGCCTACTCCCTACTACCCTCTCACAAGTTGATCTCCTGGATGCGCAAGTCGGTCTTTATGTGCTGCTCCCTCCCGTCTTCGTAGGTGATTGTGGTATCCATATGAACCACATCCCTATCTGAGTAGAGGCCGTCCACAATATCCCTGTACCTGTTCTCCACAAAGGCCCGTCTCAGTTTGGAGGTCCTTGTCAGCTCCTCATCATCCGCATCAAACACCTTGTAGAGGTTCACAAACTTCCTGATCTTGGCGGGATCGGGAAGGTCCTTGTTTGCCTCCTCGATCTGTTTCTGAACAAGGTCATAGACCTCCGGCTTCTGTGAAAGTTCCGGGTAGCTGGTGTAGTTGAGTTTCTTGTCGTCGGCCCACTTCCCCACCACCGCGTAATCGATACACATGACAGCGGTAACGTACTCCCTGTTATCGCCTATGGCCCATACCTCCTGAACAAAGGGGCTGAACTTGAGCCGCGTCTCAAGGTACTGGGGCGAAAAGGGCCTTCCGTCGCTCAGGGTCATGACGTCCTTGGATCGGTCAAACACCACCAGATGACCGTCTTCATCAATAAAACCCCGGTCACCTGAGTGGAGCCAGCCGTCCACAAGTGTCTTTTTTGTGGCCTCCTCATTCTTATAATACCCGATGAATACAGAGGGGCTCTTTGTAAGGATCTCGCCTTCTTCCGATATCCTTATATCTGTCTCGGGGATGGGCGTTCCCACGGTATCGTACTTGATATCCCCGTCCCTGTGCACGACCGAGATACCGGCCACCTCTGTCTGTCCGTATATCTGCTTGAGATTAACACCCAGGGCGTGGAAGAACTTGAAATGGTCAGGCCCCATGGCGGCCCCGCCCGTGTAGCAGTGCCTGACCCTGGACAGGCCCAGGTGGTCCTTAAGCTTCTTCTGAACGGTTATGGATGCGATCCAGTTCAAAAACTTCAGCAGGGGAGGAACCGGCTTTTTTTCAAACTTGAGGCCTGCGGCCCTGTACCCTACCTTTGTGGCAAACTGGTAGAACGTTCTCTTGATCCAGGTGGAGTCTATATGTTTTACCTGCACCTGACGGGTCATCCCCTCGTAGAGCCGGGGTGGAGCAAACATCACGTGGGGCCCGATCTCACGGATATTCTCCTGGGCGGTTTCAGGCTCCTCGGGGAAGTTCAGGGTGTAGCCGATCTGAAGGCCGCAGGATATGGACATCATCTGCTCGCCTATCCAGGCAAAGGGGAGGTAGGATACGAAATCATCGGTGTCGTAGCACGGGTCAACGGCCATGAGGTTCTTCCCCATGGTTAGCATGTTCCAGTGGGTCAACAGTGCCCCTTTGGGCAGGGCCGTGGTCCCGGAGGTGTAGAAAAGGAGGCACACATCGTCACCGTGACCCTCGTTTATCATCTTTTCAAAGAGATCCGGCTCCTTTCTGTCGAGCTCCTTTCCCAGTTCCTGGACCTTTTTTATGCTCATGAGATAGTCCTGGTGGTAGTTCCTCATCCCCTTGGGATCATCCCATATTATGGTCTTCAGCTTGGGGCAGTCGGGCTTGATAAAGATCCCCTTATCCACCTCTTCCTGGGTCTCACCCACAAAGAACTTGGAGTCGGAGTGATCAATGATATACTTAACCTCATCCATCATGCAGTCCTGGAAAAGCCACACGCCGACCCCGCCGGCACACATGGCGGCCATCTCGGCCCAGAGTCCCTCGGGGCGGTTGTCTCCGATCATGGCCACCTTATCCCCCCGCTTCAACCCGAGACTGACCATACCAAGGCTTAAATACTTTACATTGTCAAAATAGTCCTGCCAGGTGAAAGGGATCCATATGCCAAACTCTTTCTCCCTCATGGCCACCTTGTTTTTTCCGTACTTCCTGCACTGTCTAAGAAAGAGCTTGGGAATCGTGAGGTCCTTGGTGATCTCTATCCCGGATCCGTTCATGTCTTGTTCTACCTCCTTGTGGAATACAAATCCTCTTCACCCAGATAGGCCTTTATCACTTCCGGATTGGCCTGCACCTCCTCAGGGGTCCCGTCCATGATCTGATTGCCGAAGTTCAGTACATTGACCCGGTGAGAGATGTCCATGACCACGCCCATATCGTGTTCCACCAGAATACAGGTTACCCGCCAGCGTTCCTCCTCGTTTATGTCCAGTATAAAACGGGCCATGTCCTCCACCTCTTCAAGGTTCAGCCCGGCCAGAGGCTCATCCAAGAGGAGAAGTTCCGGGTTGAGGGCCAGGGCCCGGCCCAGCTCCACGCGCTTTTGAAGACCGTAGGGGAGCATATGAGCGGGCTTGTCTCTGATGCTTTCAATCTCTAAGAGATCTATGATCTCCTCTTCAATGAACCTCCTTGAGGAAATCTCCTCGGCCCTGGTCTTTCCCACATAGATGGAACCACTGATGATCCCGCTCTTGAGATGAATATGTCTGCCCAGGCGGATGTTGTCCAGGACGGTCATCCCTCCGAAAAGCTCCAGTTTCTGGAAGGTCCTGGAAACCCCCAATTCCGCCCTCCTGTAAGGCCGGAGTCCATTGATCTTCTGGCCCTTGTAAAAGATGTTCCCCTTCTGAGGCCTGTAAAGCCCGTTGATACAGTTCATCATAACCGTCTTGCCTGCACCATTAGGGCCGATGATGGAGTGAATTTCACCCTTTCTCACCTCGAGGTTTACCCCGACCAGGGCGGCCACCTTTCCAAAGGACATGTGGATATCTTCCAGTTTAAGAATTATGTCGCCTTCTTTAAGTCCCCCCCCCTGAACCATATCACGGGCCTCCATTTTGCGCTACGTTGTTGTTTTGCGGTGTTAAAGACAAGATGGGCGAAATACGCCGGCATAAAATCCCTATGACTGAAAACTGAAAAGGTATTGCAATGCTGATTCACGCCCCGATCAAGCTAATTTGCCTAAAAAATCACGCGAAGCAGAAACAGGCACAGGGCCCGCAGGAAAGATCAAAACAGGGCAGACTGTCCTTCGCACCAGCCCCCCCCGGAGTCAAGTACGCAATCAGTGGAATTATCACTTACCTGCTCCGTCAACCTTTGTCAACAAAAATGTATCCCGCAGGCTTTCGAGGCGTTGAGAGGGGCCAGGATGAGCCCTAAGGGTGAACAGGCTCAAAAAAAGTCAGGACTCGTTTCAGGAAAAAAATTCCTGCGGCACTGACCCAAGAAGTACTCGTCCGTCATGCCCGCAATAAAATCGCGCACAATACCGGCGGGCGGGGTCTTCTCCAGGTATTTCCCAGACATCCCCTCTAAAAATCCCCTGTATATGACGGAACCCTGGTTACCCGTTTCCAGATCCTCAAGATATTTTTCAAACAACAGCGCAAACATACGTCTGATCTTTGCGGTCTCACCCTTGACCCTGGAGTCCTGGTAAATACGCTTCTCATTGAACTCCTTCAGCTCCTTCAGGGCCGATCCCACATGGGCGCTGAAACTAAGGTCCTCCCTATCCAAACTGTTGGCCACAAGGTCCTCCACAAGGGCGTAGACTATCTTGCCGTTGGTATCCCCCAGGACCTCCCTGCAGTTGACAGGTATATCCTCCCTGCGGATCAGGCCCAGCCTGATTGCGTCCTCTATATCCCTGCCTATGTAGCTTATGGTATCGGCCATCCTTACCACGCATCCCTCCAGGGTCATGGGCCGCAGATCCAAGGAAGGGTCTTCTCCCTTCTGTCTCATCTCCAGGGCCAGGGCCCTGAAATCCTTTTTCCCCACGGGACCCAGTGACTGGGAATGGATCTCCCCGTCATGGCAGAGGATCCCGTCAAGCACCTGGAGGGTCAGATTCCAGCCCCTTCCCTTCCTCTCTATCTCCTGCAGGAAACGTACGCCCTGTATATTGTGGAGAAACCGTCCCATATGATGGGCCTCGCAGAGGTCTGAGAGGAAGCTCTCTCCATCATGGCCGAAGGGGGTATGACCGATGTCGTGCCCCAGGGCTATGGCTTCGATCAGGTCCTCATTGAGTCTCAGAAGTCGCCCGATGGTCCTTGCGATCTTTGATACGAGCTGCACGTGGAGGACCCTGTGGGTGATATGATCGTTCTTTATCAGGTAAAAGACCTGGGTCTTGTCTATGTAGCGGGAATATGCCAGGGAGTGTAGAATCCGGTCGGAATCAACAGAAAAGCACTGTCTGTGGCCCTGTTCAATATCATCGTCTGTCTCCCTTCTCAGCCCGCTCCGGCTGAGGCAGGCCCGGGGGGAAAGCCTTTCCTCCTCTTTTTCGTCCAGGGTCCTTCTGATTCCCCTTAGCAGGCTGCTGTAGGTCACTGGTCCGAATCCTCCCCGGTCCCGGGTTTTGAATAGACCTTTCTGATCTCATCTATGACCTTCTTTCCCCTCTGCACAATAACCTCACGGGCCGCGTCGGCCACCATCCTGGACCTCGCCTCCAGATAATCATCCCCGGGCGACGTCCCCCTCTCCCTTTTGTACTTCCATCTGAGGATCGAGCGCGCAAGGCCGACCTCCGCGTCCTCGGCGAGCCTTCTGAGACCTTTCTTCAGGTTTTTATCCACTGCCCTGCCTCCCTCCCGGCGGACTCATCCCTCTCATGGGGTTGAAAAATTTTTTTCTTGCAAATCAAAACCCGCAATGTTAAATATATCGGCTTATGAATTTTAGGCATGTGGGGCAAAATGCCTGATTCATGGTTTAATGGGAGTTGATGAATCAGAAATCGTCACGGACGTCTCAGGATCAGCCCAATAATAGCAATTATGGAGAATTAGCTCAAGGGCCAAAATGGCCCTTTAAATCACAGGTCCGGATTATTGCCAGGTACCCCTGAGCCCCCAGGGGCCAGAACTCTCCGGACCGAGGTAAAACCGGCATGGAGGTCCGTGAAGGGACCTCTCGACAAAGGAGGATTTAATGGCAGCGGTTATCAACATGAAACAGCTCTTGGAAGCAGGCGTACATTTCGGACATCAGACAAGGCGGTGGAACCCCAAGATGAAACCTTACATCTTCGGGTCCAGGAACGGAATACATATCATTGACCTCCAGAAAACGGTCAGGTTGATCAGGATCGCCTATGACTTTGTGGTGAGAACCGTGGCCGACGGATACCCCCTTCTTTTTGTGGGGACAAAGAAACAGGGGCACGAGTCGGTTGTGGAGGAGAGTGAACGATGCGGCATGTTCTACGTGGTCAACCGGTGGCTGGGCGGCACCCTCACCAACTTTCAGACCATCAAGAAGAGTATTGCCCGTCTCAAGGAACTGGAACAGATGAAGGAGGACGGGTCGATCAACCGTTACACCAAGAAAGAAATCCTCAAGATGAACAAACAGCTGTTCAAGTTAGAGAGGAACCTCGGGGGAATCAAGAACATGGATGAACTGCCAGGGGCGGTCTTCGTGGTAGATCCCAAGAGGGAAAAGATCGCGGTGCGGGAGGCCAGAAAGTTAGGGATACCCGTCATCGCCATTGCCGACTCCAACTGCGACCCCGATGAGATCGACTATATCGTCCCTGGAAACGACGACGCCATAAGGGCGATCAGGCTCATATGTTCCAAAATAGCCGATGCCGCCATCGAGGGGCATGCCCTGGCGGAGCAGCGGCTCAGGGAAGAAGACGCCCTGAGAAAGGAAAGGGAGGCCGCTGAGGCCCAGGCCGCTGAAGAGGGCGAACCCATTGAAGACGACGAAGACGGGCCTGAGATCATCCGCCTTCCGAAAACAGAAAAACCAGAGACCGGAGAAGAAACAGCTTCTCCTGCGGCCCCCGTGGAAGAGTAATTACCTGGATTAAGGAATTTGGGGGGTTTTGCGTCCTTTGGAAAAGAGGCCCCCACGGACGGGATAGATCCCCTATCCACAATTGCTGAAGTCTAACCGCGCAGGTCGAAATAGTGCAGGAGTTATCGGTAGCTGTATTACTGAAAAGTTCGAACTTTGTGAGGCTTTGCGACAACATTAATCATAAATCAACAGATCAGCGGGGGTAAAATTGGGAATATCTACTTCAACGATTAAGGAACTGAGAGAAAAGACCGGCGTTGGAATCATGGACTGCAAGGCTGCGCTCCTCGAATCTGACGGAGACATCGGTAAGGCCATTGATTATCTGAGGAAAAAAGGCATCGCAACCGCCAAGAAGCGAGGGAGCCGCGCAACTTCTCAGGGGCAGGTGCAGTCCTATATACATGCTGGAGGAAAAATCGGCGTTCTGGTGGAGGTGAACTGTGAAACAGACTTCACCGGGAAGACAGAGGATTTCAGCGCCTTTGTAAAGGACATTGCCATGCAGGTGGCAGCCTCAAACCCGGTGGCCATAGATCGGGAAAGCGTGCCCGAGGACGTTCTCGAAAAGGAGAAGGAGATCTATGCCTCCCAGGCCAAGGCATCTGGAAAACCTGAAAAAATAATTGAAAAGATCGTAGAGGGGAAACTCAAGAAGTTCTTTTCCGAGGCATGTCTTTTAGAACAGCCCTTTGTGAAAAACCCTGACATTACCGTCCAGGACCTCCTGAACGAGCTCATAGCAAAAACTGGAGAAAATATCGTTGTGAGCCGATTCGTCAGGTATCAGTTGGGGGAATCTGACGCGTGATCGCCCCTGTTTTGAGGAAAATGGATCATATGGCGTGATAACACCGCTTTTACACGGCACCCAAGGAGAAAAAGGATGAAGGACGAAATTCTTTCAGAATTGCGCGAGAAAATGAACAGGACTGCGGAGGCCCTTGAAAGGGAGTTCAGGAAGATCAGAACGGGCCGGGCCTCCACCGCCCTGATAGAGGGGATAAAGGTGGATTGCTATGACACCCAGATGCCCATAGAACAGGTCGCCTCCCTGTCTGTTCCTGAGAGCCGCCTCATCATTGTTCAGCCCTGGGACCAGTCCATTATCGGCGATATTGAAAAGGGAATCCTGAAATCTGAACTGGGCCTGACCCCGGTAAATGACGGGAAGATCATCCGCATATCCATTCCTCCTCTGACCGAGGAGAGGAGAAAGGATCTGGCAAAACTTGCCAGGAGGATAGCCGAGGACAGCAAGATTTCCATTCGCAACCTGAGGAGGGAGGCAAATGAGATGTTCAAGGAGCTCAAGGCCGAAAAGGAGATCTCAGAGGATGACCTTTATAGATCGCAGGATGAAGTTCAGAAGATAACAGACGAGTTCATCAAGAAAATTGACGAGATAACCACCAGGAAAGAAAAGGAGATCATGGAGTTTTAGTCTTCTGTCCCATTACCCCTCTACCCTTTTGTAGATTCTTCAAGGCAGCGTTCTACTTAGATGACCCGCATTGACCCCAAACAACTCCCGGCCCACGTTGCCATTATAATGGACGGTAACGGCAGATGGGCAAAGAGGAAAGGTCTGAGCCGTATCCACGGACATCAGCGGGGGGCCGATACCGTCAGAAAGATCGTTACCTTCAGCCGAGAGATAGGTATTCGATTCCTCACCCTGTACGCCTTTTCCGAAGAGAACTGGAAACGCCCCGCCCATGAGGTCAAGGCACTCATGAAGCTCCTTAACCGGTTCCTTAAAGCCGAGCTTGAGGAGATGCAGGAAAACGGGATAAGGCTGAAGACCATCGGCAGGGTCGCGAAACTCCCTAAGAGTACGAGGCAGATCCTGCTTGATACCGTGGAGCAGACATCTTCCAACACGGGAATGACCCTGACACTGGCCCTCAGCTACGGGGGCAGGCAGGAGATCGTGGATGCCATACGGAAGATTACGGGTCAGATAAGGGAGAACAAGATCTCTCCCGACCAGATAGACGAGGAACTGGTCTCGAACTCCCTGTATACCTCCGGCATGCCCGACCCTGATCTCCTCATAAGGACAAGCGGGGAGTACCGTGTGAGCAACTTCCTTTTGTGGCAGATATCCTACTGTGAGATCTTTATCACCCAGACCCTCTGGCCCGATTTCGGGGAGGACGATTTCAGAGAGGCCCTCTTAGACTACCAGAAGAGGGAGAGGAGGTTCGGGGCGGCTTAGGCTCACTCAGGCCCGGGAAAGGGGGCTCAAAAGACCAGCCCTGATAAAAGAACATGCACCTGAAGCGATGGCTCACAGCGGTAATTGCCGTACCCCTCCTTGTCCTCATGGTGGGGTTCGGGCCCAGGTGGCTCTTCTACTCCGTGCTCTCGGCCGCTGCATGCATTGGTCTTAGGGAGTTTTACGCCATAACACAAACCCGCCTTCCCCGGTTCCTCTCCTGGGGTATATACCTTATGGTGCTCGTTCTCTTTGCCGCCTTGTACATAAGGCAGTTTCTGCTTATTCCGGCCATCGTCCTTGCGTGGGCCTTCACTCCCATGGCCTGGTTCATGTTTACCCGCCCCTCTGCCGCACAAAGGCCGGTTGAGGATCTTGCCAAGGCAGTGTTGGGGCCGGTTTACGTGGCGCTTCCCCTTGGGCTTCTCGTGCTGATCGATTTCAGGCACCAGGGTCAGGGATGGATATTCTTCCTCCTTACCGCAGTATTTGCAAGCGACACCGGGGCCTTTTATGCGGGAAAACTGTTCGGCAGACATAAGCTTTACGAGGCTGTAAGCCCCGGGAAAACCTGGGAAGGGGCCGTGGGGGGGCTTGTCGCCAGCGTGGCTGCAACATGCCTGCTCCTCCGGCTTACAGGTCTCCATCCCTTTGGTCTGAGCATCGTAGTCCTCACCATGGCCCTGTCAGCAGCAGGACAGATAGGGGATCTGTCCCAGTCAATGTTGAAGCGGAGCCACGGCGTAAAGGACTCGGGCCGGATTCTTCCAGGGCACGGAGGCATACTTGACAGAATCGACGGCCTCCTCTTTGCCATACCGGTTCTTTTTATTTATCTTTTCTTCTATTCCATGTAGTATTGGAAGGGGTAGTAAGGGCCGTTTTGCAGGGTCATCAAGATACTGAAAAAGATGAAAAACTTGACCATTTTAGGTTCCACAGGGTCCATCGGAGTGAACGCCCTAAAAATAGTCAGCGCCAACCCTGATCAGTACAGGGTGGCAGGGCTATCCGCCGGCATTAACAGGGATCTGCTCCTTGAGCAGATAGCGCAGTTCGGTCCTGCGGCAGTGGCAGTCATGGAACAACCACTGGCAGATGAGCTGAAAGGGCTTCTCACAGGGCCCGGGGCCCCGGAGGTCTACCACGGCGTGGAAGGTTTCATGCGCCTGGCCACCCTGGATGGGGTGGACACGGTTGTTTCAGCCATGACCGGTGCAGCAGGGCTGGTACCCACCTATGAGGCCATTAGGGCGGGAAAGGATATCGCCCTGGCCAATAAGGAAACCATGGTCATGGCAGGGCCCCTTGTCATGGAGGAGGCAAAGAAGAGGGGGGTTTCCATACTCCCGGTTGACAGCGAACACAGTGCGATCCTGCAGTCCATGCAGGGGCATTCAAGGAAAGATATCAAGAGGGTGATTCTGACCGCCTCGGGAGGGCCTTTCAGGGGCCTCTCCCTGAGTGAGATGGCCAGGGTAACCCCTGACCAGGCCCTGAGGCACCCCAACTGGAGCATGGGACCCAGGATCAGCGTTGATTCGGCCACCATGATGAACAAGGGCCTGGAGGTCATTGAGGCCAGATGGCTCTTTGATCTCCGGATGGATCAGATCGATATCCTGATCCATCCCCAGAGTATCGTCCATTCCATGGTGGAGTACAGAGACGGATCAGTTATCGCTCAGATGGGTGTCCCTGACATGATGATCCCCATATCCTACGCCCTTTCATATCCAAGACACCTGTACAACAGCCTGATCCCCCTAGATCTGGAAAAAATCGGAACCCTCACCTTTGAAAGGCCGGATATGGGGCGGTTCAGATGCCTCGGCCTTGCCCTTCAAGCAGGGACGGTGGGTGGAAGCATGCCCACCGTTCTGAACGGGGCCAATGAAATTGCCGTCCACGCCTTTCTGAACAATGAAATCGGGTTCATGGAGATCCCCGATCTCATTGAAAAGACCATGCAGGCCCATGTGCCTTATCCTGTGGAAGGTATTGCAGAGGTCATGGAGGCGGACAGATGGGCCAGGGAAAAGGCCACGGAATGGATCAGGGGTTGATGAATTGAGGGATTTAGGGATTTAGGATCCGGAACCCTCCGACTACTTACGAGGACATGAGCAGCAGACCATGCACCTGTATCAGACATTCCATTTTTTTCTTTACTACATCCTCCCCTTTGTTCTTGTCTTAGGGGTCCTGATATTCTTCCATGAGCTTGGGCATTTTCTCGCAGCCAAATACTTCGGCGTAAAGGTACTTAAGTTTTCATTGGGTTTCGGCCCCAGGCTGGTGGGGAAAAAGGTGGGGGAAACAGAGTACCTCATCTCCGCCCTCCCCTTAGGGGGCTATGTGAAGATGTTGGGGGAAAACGCGGACGAAGAAGAGGAGCCCCTATCCCCGGAAGATGAGGAGAAATCGTTCAGCAACAAGCACGCTTCAAAACGGATCGCTATTGTGGCTGCAGGCCCCCTTTTCAACCTTGCTCTGGCCCTGTTTATCTTCTGCTCTTTCTACGTGGTGGCAGGAATCCATGTCATGACCCCTGAAATCGGTCAGGTGAGAGAAGATTCACCTGCCCAGAGGGCCGGTTTCCTCAAAGGGGACATCATTGTCTCGGTTTCCGGGAAAAAAACCGAGACCTGGCCCCTGATCAAGGAGGCGATCCAGGGGAACACGGGACAGAGAGTTGAGGTGACGGTAAAGAGGGGGGAACAGCTGGTTACCCTCACGGTGGTGCCCGAGATCTCTGTTACCAAGAATATCTTTGGCGAAGAGATAAAGACCCCCCTTATCGGGATTGTTTCCGCGGGCAAGTTTCAAAAAATCAGACCAGGGCCCCTGGCCTCCATAAGGGAAGGATTTCGAAAGACATGGGAGATAATAGAACTCACATGTCTCACCGTTGTGAAGCTGGTCCAGAGGGTCATACCCATGGAGACCGTTGGCGGACCCATTCTCATAGGTCAGATGACCGGTCAGCTGGCACAGGAAAACTGGACCTACCTCATCCCCTTCATGGCGGTCATAAGCATAAACCTTGGTATCCTGAACCTCCTCCCGGTCCCGGTCCTTGACGGTGGGTTCATCATACTGCTTCTCATTGAGCTTGTCATAGGCAGGCCCATAAATATCAGAAAACGTGAACTCCTCCAGAAAATGGGTATATTTCTTCTTGTCCTGCTTATGGTTTTCGTGGTCTATAACGACATAAAAAGACTCATTGAATGATTGTTGAAGCAAACCTGAAATCCCGTTCAGAACCCGTAACCCGCACATGATACTGGCCATAAACACCTCCACCCCGCAGTTCAGCCTGGCGCTCCTGGACGGGGACGGGACCCTCCTCACAGAGCAGATCATGTCCGGGGGCAAGGGACATTTCAAGGCCCTCATGCCGGCCCTGGATTTCATGCTCCAATCAAACGGGTTCAAGATAGACGAGGTCAGATGTATTGGCGTTGCCACCGGCCCGGGGAGCTTTACCGGCCTGCGGGTTGGGATCGCCCTTGCCAAAGGCCTGTGTCATGCCCTTGAACTTCCACTTGTGGGCATATCCAGCCTGGAGGCCATGGCCAATCAGATCCCCTGGGCTGATCTACCCCTGGTACCCGTTCTCACCTCCAGGAGGGGGGAGGCCTTTACGACCCTGTTCAGACGGGGGCCAAGGGGAGAACTCGTGAGATCCGGCGTTGATATGAGCATTAAGTTTGAGGATTTCCCCTCCTGCTTCACTGAACCGGCCATGTTTGTGGGAAACGACTACAGAGATCAGGCCCCCCGCATAAAGGACCTCTTAGGCCCCTCGGCCCTCCTGGCCCCGGCCTTTCTCTGGAACCTCAAGGCCTCTTCCATTGGATCACTGGCCCTTAAGAGATTCGCATCCGGCGACCTTGACGATCCATACCAGCTGACCCCCGTCTATCTGCGCCCTCCGGACATACGGCCCAACCCATACCTCCCCATTTCCTGACAAAAGGGTTAACGTGCTGATTCCGGAGGGATATAAAGTGGATCAGGGCTCCGTCATGCTTGCTGATAACAGCTTGAAATCATGTTGGTATGGACGGCCTTTAAAATTTTAGCGCAAAGCCGTAAAGCACGCAAAGAACAAAAGGAAAAGCTTAGCCACTTCGCGTCTTTGCGTGAGATTACCTTCTTTTCAACTTGCGTGATATCAGCACATTCGCGTCGACTTTGACGTTTCCCTGTAAAGTGGATTGACAAAAGAGGCATAAAAGGGTATATTTAAAAAAAGGTATGAAAGGTGCTGATGCATGGTCCCGGGACCAGGGGGAACCTGGATCAGGGATATGGATTATCCGCTGCGCGGGACAGAGGTCTTTTAGCAGGACCGTCATAATTGGATCACTCAAGAATCAACAACAGATGGCCGATGGCAAGAGAAGGGATCCCCTTTATCATCATCAGTGCCGGTCTGCTCCTGATTGTTCTCCTCGCGGCCCTGTATTACGCCTCGGTTATAGCTGGCCTTGCCTTTGTC
>DREN01000267.1 GCA_011051075.1 Deltaproteobacteria bacterium
AGATATCAGGGGAGCTGGAGGATCTGGAGAAAGAGGTGAAGGAAAAAAACGGCGGTCTGCTCCCCGACTGGTGGCAATAAGGCCTTTTTCACATCTCCTCTCTCCATGAGATCAGCTGAAGATCGGTGGAAGGGCCCGCCGTCTGGAGGGCCTCGTCGTAATGGACGTTACCGTTTCCGGATATTGCCACGCTCCTGCCAATGACCGATCCGTAGATATCCCCGTTTCCCGAGATCGCCACGCTGGCTGCAGGCGCGTATATGGCCCCGTACAGATCCGCGTTGCCGTGGATGGTTATGCTGGCGCAGGTGGAGGTGCCGTAGATTTGAAGGTCCTCCGGGTACGAGGTATTGTTAGTAATCCCATTTCCGCTGATGATCACGTTTCCCGAAACGTATATGGTCAAAGACCCACCCGCCAGGACGCTCAACCGTCCGTTTCCGGAAATGGTTATGTGTCCGGTCACGTACAATGTCACATCTCCGCTTATCTCCCCGACGCCATTCCCTGTGATGCTTATGCCGGGCAGGCGATACGTGCCGGAGTAGATGGTCTCGCTATCATTCGCTGAAAGACTCCAGGCGGACCTTGGTATTCCCCCGCTGGGGAGTGCAAGAGGCGTCATATCCTTGGCCTCATCCGCAGCCAGTTTTTGCCCGGGCGGAACGACGGCTGCATTGCCGCTTGTGGTGATCGCAGTGCTTGGATCACCTCCCACGCCTACCTGGGCGTCGCCATAGACCTTGGCGTTCCCGGACAGGCTGATGGCCCCTGCACCGGTGGCATTGGTTCCAACATCCCCGTTTGTACTGTGTGTTGCCCAGGTATATGGGCCAACCGACGAATTGTAGCTGTCCGTTCTACCGTTTCCGCTCATGGCCATTCCAATAACGCCAAAAATCCCGTAATTAAACGGACTGGAAACGGAGAAGGTCGCTGCGACAAGGGCCTGTGCATTGCCAGGACCGCTGCCGGTACTTGTAAAGGAATAAGTGTTTGCCCCTAACATTGTTATGTCTGAGATCGAAAATGAGAAGCCGCTTGGCACAGTATAAGTGAGCGCTGAGGTGCCCCCAACGGTTGTGGGAAGACTGAACGTTTGTGGACTGGCCTTAAGACCTGCCTCCATCATGGCAATTGCGTAATTCACCCCGGCGTCTGCGTCGGAGAAGGCCTGCGCATTCGCCCTGTAATTGCCGCCGATCTGCATATCCGTTGTCGTCATCACAACCGCCGTGATCCCTAATAGTCCTAAGATAGCTAAGAACATCAAGCTGATGATAAGGGCGGCACCCCGTTCGTTTTGGCATGAATTTGTAAGCCTCACGGTGTCACCCTCCAGGTTGGAGTTTATAAGGAAACATCAGAGACCCTTCTTTTCATACGAACAGCAGAACCCAGTCAGTTAATGAGCAGGTTCGGGGGAGTTATAAAAGTGCGCAGTTCGTATCTCCTGTACCCGCTATTTTGTGGATAATCGGGGTCGGGCTTGTCTGTCTGGGCTGTTAAAGGATTTATATCTATGGTGTCGCCCGCCTGGGTGATCTGCAAATCGACTATATTTTCAGCCAGAGGTTGGCGACCAGCCCCTAAATTTTCGTTTCTTTTCAATGTATAAATTGTCCTTGAACCCTCTGTCTCCTGAACAATGGAATAGCTGATGACCTTAACAACGCAAATATTCACTGTGGTTGCTGAGACATCATAGTCCTTGCTCAGCCCCTGATTACCTGCTGTTGTCGGGTCGGTATCTATAGTTAATGTATTCCCTGCAATGCCGGTTATCACGGCATTTTCGAACCCGCCAATGGAGATGACCTTTTCGTCGCTGGTGTCAAATCGCTCGCTCACGGTGCCGCCAACAGGGGTGACATCAATGGTCGTGTCGCCGGATAAAGCATTGGATGAAAGCGTGGCCGCCGGACCGTCAAAGCAGGCCGCAATGTGAATTATATCCGACTTCTCATCCGGGTCCGAGGCGCCATCGTTCCCTGGCTGAATCTTCGGGTTGCTGTCCATGGTAACGCCTGAAACCCAATCGATCCAGTATGAGAGATCAGCCGCCGGCTGAGGTCTCGGGACCCCGTATCCTGTCATCCTGATCTCTCTACTCATTATATCCATGGCCGCTCTTGCATTCTGCTGCATCTCCGAGATCTGTTCCTGCACGGCATAGGTCTTGCGCTGGCTGATAAAGGCGCTGGCTATGGATGTTATCACCACCAGGGCAATTGCCATGGCAATGAGCAGTTCCAACAGGGTGAAACCAGGTTCCCGGACTGTTTCAGAATAGGGCATGGGCAGTCTCTGTTATTGAGCAATAATGGTTTTCAGTTCAACATTATGATCTTCCTTTGAGGCGCCTCCCCAGTAGACCTTTACGGTTACCGTTTTCATACCGGTTGCCGGGTTGTTGTCGGTGACGGTAATTTCCCGCTTATACTCGTCATAGGGCGATGGAAGCACCGCTTTTGTTTCACTCACAACACTTGAATAAGCAAGCCCCCTTATATCCTCCATCTTGTCCTGTGCCAGGGTCGTGGCCGTGGTCAGATCGTTACTGAACTTGTTCCTGTTTATGACCCCAACTGTCAGAGAGGCCATACCCAGGAGCCCTATGGAGAGGATTACAATCGCAACCAGGACCTCGATAAGGGTGAAGCCGTTAGCATCTTTTTTTTGGGACCTTAACATGGTGTCTTCTTTCAAATCAGGTTCCTTATTGAATCTTAACCCGTCCGGTAATGGCGACCTTCACATCTCTTGAACCGGAAGTATTGGTCACGGTTACGGTGGTTCCATACGCGGTCCCTCTCGGATAAAATATAGGATTGGTTGTGGCGCTGAAAGTCACATCGTGATACTCGTCCTGAATGTTTTTGGTTGTAAACACCTCCCCTGTATCAGCGGTACCATCGTTGTCGTCGTCATCCAGTATCTGATACTGATTTGTTCCGGGGCTGTTGAAAAAAACCCTCACTTCATTGTTCTCCTTAACCGCCTTCATCCTCGCGGCCATGAGGTCTGTCATAACCTGCCTGGCAGCTCCGTTCAGGCGCAGCCCCGGGAGCATGGACATAAAAGAGGGGATGGCAATGGCGGCCATTATGGCCAAGGCCGCGATAACCACCATCATTTCCATCAGGGTGAATCCCTGTTCTCTCTTATCTGTAATTTGGAATACTCTCATGCCCGGTCCCTGCGTCAGTTCCACAAACCTGAAGGCTTTCAAGAAGGTCTGTAACAAGACCATGGAATAATACCACTTAACGGTACGTTCTGTCAAGAAATGGGAAGAATGCTCGTGGTTTAGGGAGATACCTCTCGAAAGCCATGAAGCAACCCTACATCTTATCCATATCCTCCTTCCAGGTGAGGAGCATCAAAGGGCGATAGGCTCCCTGATCTATGGCATCATTGCAATAGACGATGTTCGCATTCCCGCCCACCACGTCTGCGTCAACCGATCCTCCTGCTAACAGCGTGCCTGTTACGTTCTTATTTCCGCCACCCGTGAAGATAACCGATCCTGTGACGAGTATAGGCCCGTACCATAAGAAATTGCCGTAGATACTCAGATCGCCCTCAATAAGAAGTATCCCGCATCCTGTGCAGCCCCCGGACAGTCTTATATCGGTCCCCCCCGTATCATAGTACACCACGTTATGCTCACTGCAGGATAAGGCGTCCTGCAGGGTGTCGCCCGGTGTGGGGGTCCCCCAGTTCATCCCGGTATGGGTCGCGCTGGTTACCGTATAGGAGAAATCCGGGCTCTGCTTCAGGGCATCCACCATGGCCTGGATATCCATGGGCGTGCCGTTGTAGACAATATCATCAGGGCCATTAACCCCCACTATTTCGGGATTGCCGTGCTGGGTCACTGAACCAGGAGGAAGAGTTGAGGCTATTCCGGGCAAATCATCTCCGGTTCCGCAGCTCGGGTGGTTGGTGCCGATGATGTGGGTGCTGCTCCCCTGGATGGTCGTGGAGGCGTTCACGTAGAGAGGCGCAGGCACTGTTACGGGGGGCCGGGGCGTCATCTCTGCCACCACTGTTTTTTGGGCACTGCCGAAAGCCCCGTAACTGATGGTTAGATAGATGTTTCTCATATCCGGACCGGAGGTGGTGGTCTTTTCACAGATCCCGTCACCGTCTTCGTCTCCCCAGTAGACAATATTCCCGGTCGGGTCGAGCAGGTGGGTTATCTTTACTGTATAATCGAGGTCTGTCTGAAGGCTGGCCACCCTAATGTGGTTCCCATTTGAGCTATCGTATCCTTTTTTCTGGGATTTTATATCAGTCCCGATAAATGCCGTCCAAGTGGTATTGGTGGGATGGTTATCATTGATGGGGTATGCTGAATTCTGGCATAGTCTCTCCCTGGCCTCCTCCAGCCCTGCCTGTGCGGCGTAAAAAGCCTTGAGGCCGGCCTTGTAATTGCCGCCGATTTGCACGTCCGTCCCTGTCAAATTCAAAGCGGTTGTCCCTAACATCGCCAAAATGGTCAAGAACATTAACGCGATCGCAAGGACAGCGCCACTCTCAGTTCCAAAACCAAGCTTTACCGCTGAGGGCCTTGTTGACGGGTTCACCTTCATGAGCGTTATCTCCTCTTAAAGTGCAAGTCAAAGTGCAAGATTTATCGGTCTAATTAGCGTGGTCAGGGTATATCTTCTATAGCCATCTGAATAGGTGGGATGGGAGTAATCAGGATCGGGCTCCGCAGTCTTGGTGGTTATGGCAATCTTTATCTGCCGGATATCCGCAGTGTTGGTTGTTGCGTTGCCGTCCGCATCTAAATAGGTGAAGGAAAAGGCCTCAACATTTTCCACAAACGGCTGAAAAGTCCCATTACCCGTCTTTCTCTTGATCTGATTTGGGTAGGTGGGATCTGCCGCATCATAGAATTTATACACTATGTCTTCATTCGCGTCGTCCGTATCTCCATCACCGACTACATTACCCTCGGCATCAGTAGTACCCGCAATATCCGCGACAATCTCCAACTGACTGCTATCATAGGGAATACCCACAAAAGGGACCCCACCCGCCTCTGTGGGATCATCCCTCTGCAGCGTTCCGGTCGGATCATAGCCTGCCATCCTGATCTCCCGGATTATCATATCCATTGATGCCCGTGCGGTTTGAATCATCTCGGAAACCTGTTCCTGGACCGCATAATTTTTCTGCTGGCTGAGAAAGGCGGCGGATACGGCTGAAATCAAAACCAGCGCGATTACCATGGCAACAAGGAGTTCGATCAGGGTAAATCCCTGTTCCCTCTTTTCTGTGTAACCCTGCATCGGCCCCCTCTTATTTGGCAAGAATCGTCTTAAGTTCAACCGAATGGTTATCGGAATCCCAGTACGAGGTTACAGTAGTCATCTTCATCCCCGGGACCGGATTGTCCACGTCTGTTTCTTTGACCCTACTTGTATTCGGCATACCCTGAAATAGAATTGTAATTTTCAATAACAGTCGTTGTGGTTGCCGGCGTACCTGAATACCCTAACCTCATCATATCTCGCATCTTGTCCTGCGCCAGGGTGGTGGCGGTGGTCAGATTATCGCAGAATTCATTCCCCTGGATAATCGCCATGGTTAGAGCGGCCATTCCCAACATCCCCACCGAGAGGATGACGATTGCAACAAGGACCTCGATAAGGTGAACCCCTTATTACGCCCTTTCCTGATAATCCCATGGGCTTTTTGAGCTTCCATGGCTCCAAAAAATATCAATGCAAGTTTTGTGCCACGGCTAATGATTTTGTAACTTCTCAAACCTCCTGCGCCTTCGGTTCCGCCGGGACGGGATGGAAAGTATTGGTCCCGGATTTATTGAGAATATACAAACCGCAAAGATAAGAATGTATCAGGGCGCACGATTTCTGACAGGATCAACCCCTCGGAACGTGGGGTTATCCCGGCGAAAATGATTTAGCCGTTGACAATATGGTTGCTTGGCAATACAATTATGTAAATTGCGATAAAATGATGGTCTTCCCTTGAATCCAGGAGAACACCTATGAAAAGGCTGATTGCAGTTCCAGTTATCGCTATTATCGCAATATTTTCTTACCCGTTTCTCTCCTTTGCAGATCATATCATCCACCTGAAAAGCGGACATCAGTTCATAACGGACCGTTACTGGGAAGAGGGTGGAGAGATAAAGTTCCATTTCAAGAATGGTGTGCTGGGTGTGCCCAAGGCAACCGTTACTTCCATAGAGGAGTTCAGCTCTGATGCGCCGACCTCAGACGAGGTCCCGCCTGCGGAGGCTCCGGATGAAAAAGGCGCGGAGGTGAAAAAGGAGGGCAATCAGAAACCAGGCAAAAAGATCGAAGAAAAAAAACCCCTGGATGAGTACTACAAAAAGATGAAGGCACTGAAGACCCAATTGAATGACTCCCTCAAAAGACTTCGTGAAGCCACCCGGAATAAAGATAAGACGGCCAAAAAAAGGGCCAGGGATGATATGAGGAAGATCTCCAAAGAGATCTACGAACTGACCGATGAGGTGAAGGCCGCAAATAATGGGGAGTTGCCTCCGAACTGGTGGAAGGACTGAAATGAAGCCCCCCTCGGTCGCTCGAAATCTCTCTCCAAGTCAGGATGGTGAGTGCCGGGCTGCCTTTATGGCTGTGCCGCGGTAGATGATGTTGCTATGGCCCCGATGATATCACCGTCAGTATCCGCTCCTGCCTGTAATGACCGCGCCGATGATATTCTTGTCGCCATTCCCCCCAAAGTGTAAAGGCCCGCGTGATCTTAATCGGTCCATACCAGGAGAAGCCGCCATGGGCCTCGGGCCCCCCTTCCACGGTGCCCGCAATCCTGCCCTGTTCACGCAGAGCTCTTACGATTCAACCAGGCCTGGGCAACCATGTCAGACAACATTTTTACTGTTAAGGGCAATAGGTGATTCCTACATGTTGTCACACGATATCAAATTCATTCCATATGTTGTTGAGCTATATAAATTTACATGAAAATGCCAATAAATTATTGACAAATGTAAGGATTTATGTTTTAGTAGCATCAAAAAGTCTGATATCGACATAACCAATGGTAAAAGGGCAAAACCGTTGAAAGACGGAGACGCAAAGCCACGGATCTACAGCCTGAAGGCCATGACCGCCGGGTTGCCAAAAAGCAGCTTGAACCGCGCCTCTGGCCAGAAACATGGTCAGGGGCATTTTTTTGGGGGAGGGACAAATTGCATCGGAATGCTGTCAGGGAAATAAGAGAGAAACTCCTTGTGAGCAAAGCGGAGCTTGCAAGGAAGGCGGGGGTTTCTCCCATTACAATTGACAGGGTTGAAAAGGGCATGGCCTGCCGCATGGAGACCAAGAGAAAGATAATCTTTGCCCTCGGCCTTGACCTGTCAGACAGGGAAAAGGTCTTTCCCCAGGGATAGCACCGCGGGGACAGATCTTTTCCGCCCTCTGGCCGTGAGATTGGCGCCTCCCAAATGCCCTGCGGACCGGCGGGGCGCCCTAAAAGATGGAATCCGAAGGATCGGGGCCATTGGTGCCGCTTGATTTCAGATTCCTGATGGATCAGGAACCCATGAAGTTCTCAAAAGCTGTTTCCACTTCCAGAAAAAAAACCCTTGTGGGGCTGGACATAGGCTCCCACAGCATCAAGGCCGTGGAGATCGAGCATTCCAAGCGCGGAAGGACCCTTCGGAACTTCGGGATAATAGGTACCCCTGAAGACGCGGTTGTGGAGGGCTCTGTAAAGGATGTGGAGGCCGTGGCAGGGGCAGTAAAAAGGCTGTTCAGGAATCTGAAGGTAAAAAACAGGAACGTGGCCGTATCCCTTTCCGGCTACTCGGTAATAGCAAAAAAGATTCTCCTCCAAAGGATGGACGATCCGGACATAGAAAGGGCCATAAAGGAGGAGGCTGAGAAGTATATCCCCTACGGGATTAACGAGGTGAACCTTGACTACACCGTCCTCAACACCGGGGACCGGTTGGAGGAGACCACGGAGGAAAAAGGGGCTTCAGAACTGAACGAGGAGATGGACGTCCTGTTGGTGGCAGGGAAGAGCGATGTCATTGACGGGTACGTGTCCCTGATTCAGGCCGCCAATCTGAACCTGGGGGTCGTAGATGTGGATGTGTTTGCCATGCAGAATGCCGCAGAGATAAGCCTGGATGACCCGGAGGGAAGCTACGCCATTGTCACCGTGGGCGCCAATGAACTGGGAATAAATACCGTCCACAGGGGGATCTCTGTTTTCTCCAGAGATTCATCTTACGGTGGTGCCCAGATAACCAGGGCGATCATGTCCCGGTTCCAGGTCTCCTATGAGGAGGCTGAAAAGATGAAGCTGGGCGGTGTTGAGCTGGACTACGACAGGAGATCGGATGTTGAGAGAATCATAACCGATACGGTGCTGCAGTGGATCACAGAGATCAAGCATGCCCTCGACTTTGTGGCCAACACCTATCCTGATGAATCCCTGACAAATATCTTTGTAAGTGGAGGGGCCAGTGAGACCCCGGGCTTCAGGCGTCACCTGGAGGATGAGACAAACATCCCGGTGGCAGGTCTGAACCCCTTTAAATATCTGGTGGTGGATGAGAGGCTCTTTGATACCGATTACCTGCAACGGATGGCGCCCCGGGCCGGTGTGGCAGTTGGTCTGGCCCTTCGGAGCATAGGCGACAAATGATAAGGATAAATCTCCTCCCCTTCAGGGCGGCCAGAAAACAGGAAAACATAAGGAGGCAGGTGAGCATCTACTTTCTCTCTGTCCTCTGCCTTATCACCCTTATGACCTATTTTTATCTGAGTCTCAGCGGTGAGTTGGCTGACCTGGAAGGGGAGCAGAGGCAGCTCAAAAGTGAGTTGGATTCCTACGCCAAGATCACCCGGGAGATAGCCAGAATAAGGAAAAGGACAAGGGAGATACAGGAGAAGTTTAACGTTATCAGAGAGCTTGAGAAGCAGAGATCGGGGCCGGTCCGGCTCTTGGAGGAGATAGCCACGTCGGTTCCTGTGGACAGGCTCTGGCTCAGCGCCCTGACGGAAAAGGATGGGATCCTGACCATTGAGGGAAACGCCATGGATAACGATACTGTGGCTCTCTTCATGACGAACCTGGAAAAAAAGAAACAGATAAAATCCGTTGACCTGAAGACCACAAAACTGAAACATTTTCCCAAATACAAGCTGAATACGGCCGACTTTGTCTTAACCTGCAGGACCGTCTTTCACAAAGAAAAAGCCGAAACCTCCCAGAACAAAGGCCGGTCCGGGAAGAGGAGCTGAATGCCCCTTTTGACTGAAATTGGGCGATGGCCCGCCTTGGAGGCCATTTTAAACACCACCCAGAATATGAAAAAGGGGCACCGAATCCTTGTCCTTGCGGGGACCCTGTTGATTCTTGGGGGGGCTTTTTTCTTTTTTGTTTACATGCCCTATTCCACTGAGATCAGTCGGATTGAGCAGGATATTACGGGCCTGAAACAGCGGATTACCCTGACAAAGGCAAAGGCGAGGAATCTGGACAAGTTCAGGCGAGAATTTACCCTGGTTGAAAAGAGATTTAAGCAGGCCCTTAGGATCCTGCCGGATAAGAGGGAGATCCCGAGTCTGCTGGCGGGAATCAGCGAGCTGGGCACCGATTCAAACCTGCAGGTGAGACTGTTCAGTCCCGGAAAAGAGGACCCCCAGGACTTCTATGTGAAGATCCCTGTCACCATAGAGGTGGGCGGGAAGTACAGGGACGTGGCCCTTTTCTTTGATAAGGTCAGAAGGATGGACAGGATAGTCAACATAATGAATATCACAATGAAACCAAAGGAGCCCCTTTCCACAGACCTGATTACAAAATGCACCGCCGTAACCTACAGGTTTATGACCAAGGCCGAAGAGCAGAGCAGGAAGAAGAGCGAGGAGAATAAGAAGTAGGGGGAATTTAGGGATTGGGGAATCTGGAGAAAAAACTGGGCATCCTTCACGACAAGTCAAAAGAAGTTTATCCCGCGACACGCGGGATTGATCTTGTATTTTGGCAGTGAAATTGGAAACTTGAAATTGGGAATTGCAAAAAAATACAAAGATGTAGATGCGTTACCTAATTTCAAATTTCCAATTTCCAGTCTCGACATCGGCATTCAATTCGATAATACACGCTTTTTCGAAAAAAGTGTAAACTGGTGAGTGAAGGATGCCAAAAATCGTTTCAAGGTTTTTAGTCGTTGCCGTCTGCCTGGCCGTTCCTGGCAGTTCGGTCGAGGCAGGTCCCTACACCTCCCCGGTTGGGCCCGTGTACAAAGAGATGCGGCCGGCAAAGACCCCTTTTGATCCGGACAGGATCCCTGATCCCTTTCTCTCTTACCTGGCAAAGGAGGGACAGCAGGCCTCTCTGAAGGCCGAAGAGGAGGAGAAGAAAAGGCAGCGGGCTGAAGAGAGGCTGAAACAGGAAAGGCAGGCTGCTGAGGAGAGGTTGAAGAAGCTCAGGGAACCCAAGACCGAACTTCAGAAGATGCGCCTTTCCCAACTGACCCTGACCGCCATCATCCAGGGCGGGGACAAGGCGTGGGCCATGGTGCGGGATGAAAGGGGGAACGGGTTTGTATTAAAAAAGGGGACCTATATCGGAACAAACGGCGGTGTGGTATCCAGGATCCTCATCGATGAGAAGAAGGTAGTCATAAAGGAGCCCTATTTAGAGAACGGCCTCCACATAAGGTACAAGCCGGTTGAAATAGAGTTGCCTGACCGGTCTTATGAGTGAGGCGCAAGAGATAAGGCCCAGGGCGTAAGACCCCAGGGCGCAAGGTGTAACCCTGAGGACGAACGGATGAAAAGGAAAATCAGTCTTGTTATGCTGTCGGTTTTTGCGATTTACTGTCTGATTACGGCGCCCGCTGCAGGCCAGGAAAGCGCCCTCTCCATTAACGATGGGTCGGCCAAACTCGCCCTTTCCCTCATGAAGGAGATCGCGGCAAGGTACTTTCATCCCAAGAACAGGCCGGTGATCAAGGTGGCCATCTTTGACTTCACGGACGCCAATGGCGACATAACCGTGGGATCGAGGTATATTTCGAACCGGATCAAACTGGCCTTCGCCAGCAGTCCCCAGTTCGCGCTTCTTCCGATGCACGGGTTTGACAAGGAGGGCGCCCTGATTTCTGGAGAGGAGTTTGAGAGCAACACTCGCCTGAGAGACCGGATAGTGGGCGAGATAAAGGCCGGCGTCTATATCCTGGGAAAGGTGGATGCTTCAGGGGGGGGCAACGTGGCCTGCCAGGTGGAGATCTGGGGGATAAGGCCCCCCTTTGACGACTTCAGCAACGTAGAGAACCTCAGGGAGTTGAGAAAGGAAGAGAAGAGGTTGAAAGAAGAGGTGTTTTCCCCTCTGCCCTGGAAGGACACACTCAGCCCTTCGGGGTTTGACTTTTTCAACCGTGTCCTGGTGCGGGGATCGGTGGAGACCGCGGAAATCGCTGAACAGGGGAATCTGGGCGAGGTGATCTTTCTGTCTCAGCCCATCTGCGATGACCTGAACCTGTCGTGGCAGGTGCGGGCCGACGGCATGGTGTATGACATCAGAAAGGAGCGCGACCAGGGCTCCCTTCGCAGCCGCACGGGCCAGGTAATGCAGAGCAGGGTAAAGAGCGCCCAGAGCCTTAAACAGCTCAGTTATATCATCAAGAACTTCACTCTCGTTGTAAAGGAAGAGGGAGGGGCAGCCTACCAGCTTCAGTCCTACGTGATACCTGAAAGGAGCGATTTCTTCTTTATTCCGTACAGGCGGGAAGGGACCGGGCTCCGTTTCATGTACCTGTGGGGGAAGAAGGGGAGGAGCAAGAATCCTTCTCCCCACGAGACCGGTAAGGGCTGGAAACTCTACGTGGCTGAACAGGATTACCGCAATATCATGCCCGTGGGCACTCACACGGCCACTGCCACCTTTGAGCCCATAGCCGAGAGCGAATACGGCAGCAAGAAACCACGTGCCCAGTATGTGAGCCGGTTCAAGTTCGCCGTGAGGCCGGGGCTCAACATATACGTGGTTAACTACGTCTACAGAAGGGATCAGCCGGAGATCTTTGTAAGGCGACTCCAGATAGAGGGGACCAGGGAGGATCCGGTGAAGGGAATAAAGAGGATAACTGAGATCTACAGGGTATATGGAGTAGAATAGGGGGGCGGGGGGCCGTGTCCCGCGGCCGCTCCATGAGGAGGATCTTTAGATGGATTTGAAACCGGGCAGGGCCTTGGGAGGTGTGCTTTATCTGCTTCTCTCAATTCTGAGCTTCCTGATCAGTGGATGTTCCACCTCTCCTGAAATCAAGAGTGATGGGGAGGATAAAACCCGGGCGGCGGCAGTAATAGAGTCTGTCCGTACCGAGGCGACTCCTGACCAGGCCGTTATTACCTTTGTCTGCTCAAAGAGCACAACCCATGGAGACCCCCTTACCCTGAGTAATCCGGCAAGGATACATTTTGACATCAATGGAATACCGTCCGAGGAACTCCGTGGGAATGCAATAAGGCTCAAGGCCGGCCCTGTCAGGGAAATCCTCATAGGGGAGAAGAAGGGCGCTAAGGCGAATGTAATGGTCTACCTCCGCCATGATGAAAATCAGGCCCGGTTGATTCATAGGGGAAACGACATTGTCCTCCAGATATTCCAGGTAAGTAAGAAAGAGGCGGAGCCGGAGGTCGCGGCTCCCGGGGAGAAGCCTGATCCCTCCCTGGCCCGGATTGTTGATGTGAGTGTGCATCAGAGAAAGGGGAAGCGGACCCGCCTCTTAATCAGGGCGGACAGGACGGTGGAGTACGACGTTAAGCTGGAGGACAGGGTTCTGATAATAACAATCAAACAAGGGACCATGGGCCGGGACCTGATGAAAAAGCTGGATGCCGGGCATTATGACGGCGTGGTAAAAGATATCAGGGCCTTTTATTCTCCCCTGGACAAGGAAACCCTCTTGAGGGTCCGGCTCGCTCAACTGATCCCCTATCATATTACCAGGAACGGCAAGATCCTGAACGTGGACTTTGATCCCCTTCCCCAGGCCCGTCCACGCCCCACGGAACAAACCAAAAGGCAGGCGCCCCCCGGGGGTAAACCGGGGCCTGACCGGGACGTTTCCAAAGACCGGGCAGCGGAGCTCCTTTCAAGGGCGAGCCGCTTTGAGGCCACCTCAAAACAGTATGCAGGCCAGAGGATGAGCTTTGATTTCGTTGATACGGACATCAGGAATATCCTCACCCTCATAGCCGAGGTGGCGGGGATAAATATAGTGTGGGGAAGCGATGTCGAGGGCAAGATATCCATGAAGCTCGATAATATCCCATGGGATCAGGCCCTTGAGATGATACTGAGGCCCAACGGTCTCACCTACCAGATAGAGGACGACGTCCTCTGGGTGGTGCCCAGGGAAAGGCTCCGTGACCTGGAGATCAAGGAGGGGAAGAGAAAGGGCGCGCTCATGGCATCCAAGAGACTCCAGGGGATCTTTGAGGCCAAGATCATCGAGTTCATTACCATAAGGAACAGGAAGGCATCGGATATCTTCAGGATGCTGGTGGGAGACCCGAACGCCGATCCCCCCATAAGACCGGCCCTGGACATAGAAGCGGCAGAGTCAGAGGAAGAGGAGGAGGGGGAGGAAGAAAAAGGGAAGAAGGTTAAGATAGCCACCCTGGATCTTTACCTCTCCTACGATCCGGGCACCAACATGATCATCGCCAACGGGGTGAGGGCAAAGGTCGACAAGGTCAAGGAGCTGATCGCAAAGCTTGATATCCCGGAAAAACAGGTCATGATCGAGGCCAGGGTGGTGGACGCTCAGACCTCCTTTGCCCGGGATCTGGGCATACAGTGGAGGTCTCTTGACGGGACCAATCCAGGTATCTCAGGGGACTGGCACAATACCGGGACCACCTCCTGGGGAAGCGGCCAGTTTTCCACCAATGCCCCGGGCGGCTGGAGTCCCACCATAGGGCTTGCCCTTGGCTGGCTCACCGGCGGCGGATTGGGAAGTATCGCCCTTGACGCGTCTCTGGCCCTGGGAGAAGAGGAGGGAAAGGTACGGGTCATTTCAGCGCCCAAGGTCCTCACCGTGAACGGCGGCGAGGCGGTCATATCCAGGGGCGAGGTGACCTACCAGCCCATCGTATCCCTGGACACGGTGGATGTTAAGGAGATGACAGCCACCCTCTCCCTTACGGTAAAGCCCACCATAAGCGCCGACAACTCCCATGTTACCATGGTTGTCAAGGTGACTGACGATAAACAGCTTCCGGCTGAAGTACGAGTTGATCCTGTGACCGGAGATAAGACAGAGTCCCAGCCCGGAAAGACCGAGAAGACAGTTGAAACCACCCTCATGGTCAGGACCGGAGATACGGTGGTCATCGGGGGGATATATCACAAGCAGGAGCAGACCGTGGACTCGGGCGTGCCCTGGCTCATGGATATCCCCATTGTAGGCTGGCTGTTCAAGGCCCAGCATAAGACCTATGTGAAGACCGAACTCCTCATATTTCTGACACCCACGGTTGTCGATCCCCTGAAAAACAGGGAGGGGGTGTAGGAGTGATGAATTAGGAATGATGAATTACGAATTGGGAATTACGAACCACGACGGTAAACGGGGGTTTGGTTTGAGACTCTCATATTCATTTCTGGCCTTTCTCCTCCTGCTCATGGCGGCCGGGTGCGCAGGGGAGAGGGTGGTCAACAAAAAAAGGGCAGACGCCCTGGAACAGTTGGGCATGGCCTATGTTGCAGAAGGAAATTCGAGAAAAGGTCTTGCCAAACTGTTGGAGGCTGTAGAGATCGACCCTGACAACCCTGATCTGAATCATGAGATAGCCCTCGTGTTGAGGAACCTGGGCGAGTATAAGCTCTCCCTCAGGTACTTCAAGCGGGCCCTGGCCTTGAAGCCCAGGTACCCTGACGCCATGAATAACCTTGGCACCCTTTATCTCCTTATGGGGGAAGAGGACAGCGCCTTGAGCTGCTTCAAAGAGGCGGCAAGCGATATTCTCTACAGCACCCCGCAGTTCGCCTACAACAACATGGGCTACGCATATTTCAAAAAGGGCGAGTATGACAGGGCAATAGAGAACTACAGGCTTGCGCTCAAGGCCTCGCCCTCTTATCCCCTCTGCCTTTACAACCTTGGGCAGGCATACGAGGCAAAGGGGGATCTGAAAGGGGCCGTTGCCGCCTACCGACGTTCTGTCTCCTACTCTCCCAGGGATGCCGGCGCCCACCTTCAACTGGCAAGGGTATTGCTTAAATTGGGCAGGAACAAGGAGGCAAAGGAGGAGCTGGGCCTGACAATCTGGGCCGATCCATCAGGACCCCAGGCAAAAGAGGCAAGGGAGATGCTGAAAGCCTTTCCCTCTGCAGCGGTCTCCGAAAAAACAGGTGAGAAGTGAGCAACCTCTGCAGAGGCACTATCGATCCGACTACTGGCAGTCTCTCCACCTGGACCCAGAGCAAGACCGGAATGACCAATCTGATTATGGCCCGGATGCCGCTGCTGTTTTCAGGCCAGTGTCCGCTTTATATAGACGAAAATCGAATCGGGGATGAGGTAACTTATACTGTCTATATTGAAGACAAATATGGAAACCCGTCATTGGGGATGAAGCCGTTCTGATCAATGTCACCTATGGAGACGGCTATGAGCACGAGGGTACCTTCAGAGATCCTAATGATCCTTCAACGGACAACCCCTATATCTTTTCCGTGACGGTCAACAGCGGGGATCAGGTTGTAATTGATTACACCCCTGCCAATACCCTGCCCGATGTACCGGGCAGCTCAGGCAGCGCGGAAACACGGACGTACATCTATTGATGCATTTTATGAGAACCTGAAATATGAGATGATGGAGATCCAGGGTCAGAGAATAAGGGTTGCTACGGCAAAGACTTTGCTGAAACTTAAAGGAGGCGCCATACGCCCCGAGGACAAGGCTGACGTCCTTTTCTTGAGAAAACTTGTGCAGAGGAAAAAGGATTGATATGCTGGTGAAAAAGTTCAATACCCTTGAACAGGCCAGGGAAGATCTGTGGTGTTTCGAACCTGACGCGGAGTACTATCGGATGGTGGCTGAACACTGGATTCTTGCAAGCAAACTCTATGAAAAGAAATGCCCGAGAGGTATATTCAAGTATCGCACTGTTAAAGAGGCCAACGATGACGGCTAAGGCTGGGCTTGTACCAGTAGAGGCGCTACCTTTTCCCTTAAAAAGCTGGCACTTGTCGGGCGAACTCGAGATCCGGGTTTTGGATTGAACTTGGCGGGGGTAAACCCGGGCAATAACGGGGTAAACCCATTGAAATTCAAGGAACTGGTCAAGTTGCTCGAGGCAGGTAGTTTCAGGATTGTCAAGCACAAAGGATCAATCAGGCATTATGGAAAAGAAGGATGGAACAGGTTGATTCGGATTGACTATCATGGCGCGAAGGAGGTGCCCACTGGCACCTGCCGTTCTATCTTGAAGGCCGCTGGAATCAAATGATTTACAGGGGGGAACAATCATGATTGAACTGCCGTACTCTCTGATTATTGAGGCCACGGAAGAACCCGATTATTTTGGCTTTTATTCGCCTGATCTTGAAGGTTTTTCAGGAATAGGCCATTCCATAGAGGACTGCCTCTACAAAGCGAAGTGGGGGATGAAAGAACATATCGAGCTGTTGGCGAAACAGCAGCTCCCCATCCCGATCAAGAATCCGGATCCGAAGATCATCGTTCAAAATGAAAGGAACCGGGCCGCTGCCTGACGAGGGGTCTGCCCGGCCCGAGTTTATTGTGAAATCCTTCAGCTCTAAGTATGCGCTTCTTGCGCTCTGCACAGCAGTGCTTTTCCTCACCCTCCTTTGGGTTCAAGGGACAGACGCAGGGGAGAAGACCGTCCTGGCCCCGCCTGAAACCCTGCATAAACAGGAAACCTCTCCCAGAAAACCCGCTATCGAACCATCAGACGAGGACCTCCCCGGCATCGGTCCCGGAACCCTCCAGACCGAGGAGTACGTGGTAAAGGAGGGGGACTGGATCGCCAAGATCCTGAGGGAGAAGGGGGTGCTCAAGGATGTTTCCTCCCTGCCGCAGCTTCTCAAGGTGCTGAGGAAGTTGAACACCTCCCTCCACGACATGAACATGATACGGCCGGGGGAGAAGATCGTGGTCCTGGTCAAGGTCCTCCCCTCGGAAAAGGGGAAAGATGGATCGGATGAAGAGGCCGGGCCGGCCCCTCGCAAGAGGCTTAAGACCGAGGCCTACAGGGTGAAACCGGGCGACATCCTGAGCCGGGTGGTCCTGTCCCGGTACGATATCTCCTCAAAGAAGTTCATCTCTGAATACCTCGGGCTCTTCAAACGGTGTAACCCCAGGGTGAAGGACCCGGATCATATCATGGTGGGCCAGGTCATAAGGCTGCCCCTCTATCCACCCGAGTTTGAGGAGGCCTTAGAGGGAGGCCGGGCCTTCCGTGATATGGATAAGACAGGAGGGAGGGTTGCCGTTAACCTGGACAGGGGCAAGACCGTGGATGTGAAACCTCAGACCCCTGAGCCCAAGACACCACGGGCCGGAAAGAGGCCCAAACCGGCGCGCGGGACTCCGAAGGCCCGGGCCGTTCAGGAGAAGATTCCCCTTGTTGCCGGGGATCTGGGCGGTATTATCTCACAGATGGGGGAGGAGTGGATCCAGTCGGGAGAACACTTCATTCCCCTTAAGTCCAGCGGTCAGATCAACCTCAAGGCCGAGTCCTATCCCATTATCCGACTGGACCGCGGTCTAACGGTCATCGTGGATCTTCACAGCGCCCTGTCAGACAAGATGACCAGGGTCATAGAAGCAAGCTGGTCAAGCTACAGGGTCGTGCGCCTCTCGGCAGGAGATGATCTTGGTTCAGCCCTTGATAAGATCCTCAGGGCCTTCAGATATCCAAGGATATTCAGAAAGGGTGAACCCATCAGGCTGGGGGGGACCATACCCGTCACAATAACCGGGGACTGGATCCTGTCCTCCCCCAGGAGGTCTGCGGCAAGAAACCGCCAGTTCATCGTCATAAATCTCCTTAAGGGCCGATCAAAGGGGACCCCTGTGGCCATAAAGGACTATCTGAGGCCCCTCGGGGTAGAGATTATTGAATACCCGCAGGTTGAAGGGGTGGGGGACGGCCCGGGCACGCCCCCTGTGGTGGAAAGGGCCGAAGGACCTGAAACGCTCATCAAGAGCCTGCTCAGCCTCGCCGGCCAGGAGTTCACCACCGGGAAGAGGATCTCTGCCTTTGAGTCTGCCAACAACGACTTCAGGTTTACAGTTGAGGCGGATTTTTATCTTGAGATGGGGGGAAAACGGCGGATTATTGATCTGACAGGACTGGACCAGGAAGTCATCGCCCTTCTGAGGGACAACGGGGTTACCGTTCTCTCTCTGGCAGGGGAGCGTGATCCCCTGAAAATGGTGGCCAGGGCCCTCAGATTTCTTCGTGTGGGTTTCAGGCCCGGCCCCCACCAGTTCCTGACAAACCCGGGCAGCAAGGGAAGGAACGTGGAACTTACCATGAAGGGGATCATGTTCTACTCCCGAAACGGGGAGAGCGTCTTTGCCACCCCCCTGAACCTCCCCCCCGAGCTCGGGGCCTTTCTTGCACAGCGGGGGTACAGGGTCCTTGTACTCTCCTGATCCGGTGGGGTGGCGAATGGAGAACGGCGAACGGAGAAAGTCGAACGTCCAACGTCCAACGCCCAATGAGGTTGCATCGGTAAAAATGCAGAACCAGGGGTATGATCTTGAGGAAAGACTGCTGAACTATTCCGTGAGAAGTATAAAGATCGCAGAACCCTTACCAAATACGAGGGCAGGCAACCATATAGCTGGTCAGTTGATAAGATCGGGAACTTTACCCTATCCAAACCATGGTGAAGCTCAGGCAGCGGAGTCCCGTAGGGATTTTATCCATAAGCTCCGTATCTCGCTGAAGGAACTGAGGGAGACACAGCGATGGCTAAAACTGGTTCAAAGTGTACCCTTGATCAGGGACCCAGACCTGCTGTGCGATATGCTACGGGAAACAGAAGAATTAATGAAGATCTTCATTGCAAGTGTCAAGACGGCCGGAAAGAAACAGAAATAGCGGTTAGACGCAGGCCTCGGCCGTCTATTTTTCATCCCCCATTCAAAATTCGAAGTTGGACGTTCGATGTTCAACGTTCGCCGTTCACCCTGCTTCGACGGTGATCTCGCCCGCATCCATGAGTTCCTTGAGTATGGACACATCCCCCCTGACCTTTCCTACGATGTTCACGGCGCTTGCAGGTATGATCCTGCCCCCGGAGCTCATGGGGGTTGGCCCGAAAAATATACAGAAGGCCCTGCCCGTGGGCCAGTACCCAAGGTCTCCCATCTCCACCTCTTCCCGGGCGCTCTCATCTATCTGGGCCTTTACAGGGATCTCAAAGTAGATCTCGTCTCCCCAGGTGTTGAAGGAGGTGGTGAACGGCAGGACTTCAGCGATCTTCCGGGCCGTGGGTGTGTCGTTCAGTTCCGCTTCAAGGGTGGTACCACCTATCACTACTCTTATGTCCATTGCTGTCTGCCTCCGTTACTCACCGCAGAGGGCACGAAGAACGCTGAGAAAAACCCCTGGCACACCCTGTGATCTCCGTGGTCTCTGTGGTTGATCCCGGCCTTTCAAGGCGGTTTTTATGCCATTAACAAGGCTTAGACGCTGGCCAGCACGTGGAGATGCACCCTTGGGCCCAGTTCTTTGGCAAGGGGGCCCCACTCCCTCTCATAGGAGGGGTAATCTCCCACCAGCACGAGCCTGAACCGGTTCAGACCCAGGTCATCACGTGTTGCCGTCCCCTCCTTCAAGAGCACCGGGACGGCCTTGTCCGGGTTCAGGATCCTGGCGCTGTCCACGATCCACAAAAGGAGCCTGTTTCCCA
>DREN01000061.1 GCA_011051075.1 Deltaproteobacteria bacterium
CTCTTTCAGCTCTTTTGGGCCTGATCCAGGGGGTTGCGCTGGGGTTCTTGAAGCTTATCCTCTTCATCGCCCTGATCGTCTGTGTGAGCCTGTCCTTCCTCTCCCTCTACAACTATCTCTTAAGCTCCCCCTACATGAAGATAGAGCAGGTGGAGATAAAAGGGATTGATGGGAAGATCGAGGATGAACTGATTGAGATGGCGGGCCTTGATTCCAACCAGAATCTGCTGGGCCTTGACCTTGGCAACCTGAAAAGGAAGATGGAGACCCATCCCTGGATCCGACGGGTCAAGGTGGAAAGACACTTCCCCCATACCCTCAGGATCCAGGCGGAAAAACAGGTCCCCGCGGCACTGGTCCTCACCGACGGGCTCTACTATGTGAACCCCTGGGGGGAGATATTCAAACAGGTTTCGCCAGGGGAAGACACGGATCTTCCGATTGTTACGGGCCTTTCCCGGGAAACTTCAAAGGCTGCCGAACAACTTAGGCGAATCGCTCATGTCATCACCGTCCTCAGTTCGGAACAGGATCCCTGGTCGACTAAAGGGGTCTCGGAGATACACCTGAGAAAAAAGGGGGAGGTATCCATCTACTTCACCCATCTCAGGGCAGAGGTCAGATTCATGTGGAACGAATTGGAGGAAAAGATTGAAGGGCTGAAAAGGGTGGCGGACCATCTCATCCGATCGGGAAGAATCGACATGGTAACCCATATCAACCTGAACTATGAAGATGGGGCGGTGGTGTCTTTCAGAAAAGGCTGACAGAACGGCCTGTGTGCCTGGTACACCGCAGGGAGAGGAAGCAGGACGTGGAATGAAGCGCCTTTCCTCATGCCGGGGACCTGGCGCAATGGTCAAGGCGAGGTGACGACCCGATGGCAGGAGACATAATTGTAGGGCTCGACATAGGTACCACCAAGATCTGTGCGGTGGTGGGAGACGTCCGTTCCGACGGGGTAGAGATAATAGGGATGGGGAGCCATCCCTCCGAGGGCCTTAGAAAGGGGGTGGTCATAAATATCGAGCATACGGTCAACTCCATAAAGGAGGCCATAGAAGAGGCCGAGACCATGGCCGGGTGCGAAATAAGCTCGGTCTATGCCGGAATAGCCGGGGGCCACATAAAGGGATTCAACACACCGGGAGTCATAGCCCTCAAGGAGAAGGAGGTCACCAAGAAGGATATCGACCGGGTCATTGAGGCGGCCAGCGCCGTGGCCATACCCATGGACCGGGAGGTAATCCATACCCTGGTTCAGGAGTTCATAGTGGACGACCAGGACGGCATTGTTGATCCCCTGGGGATGGCCGGTGTCCGCCTGGAGGCCAAGGTGCACATTGTGACAGGAGCGGTCACATCGGCCCAGAACATCATAAAATGCGCCAACAGGGCCGGACTGGATGTTTACGATATCGTCCTGGAGTCCCTGGCCTCGAGCGAGGCGGTCCTGACCAAGGAAGAGCGCAGCCTCGGGGCGGCCCTCATAGACTTCGGGGGCGGGACCACAGACATGGCGCTCTTTTCCAGGGGATCAATCAAGCATACCTCTGTGCTGGCCCTGGGCGGGGATAACCTGACCTACGATATTGCCGTGGGCCTGAGGACACCCAGCCTGGAGGCGGAAAAGATCAAAATAAGGTATGGGTGCGCCCTCTCCTCCCTAATCGGCAGGGACGACATCATTGAGGTCCCCGGGGTGGGGGGAAGAAAACCGAGGACCCTTTCCAGGCAGATATTAGGGGAGATCCTGGAGCCCAGGGTGGAAGAGATCTTTTCCCTCATATACGGCGAGCTGGTACGTTCAGGCTACCAGGAAAGGGCCGGTTCAGGAGTGGTGGTGACGGGCGGATCTGCTGAACTCCCCGGGGTCAGCGAAATAGCCGAGCAGATATTCAACGCCCCGGCCCGGGTGGGATATCCGAAAGGGATAACAGGGTTGGTGGACCTGATCAACAAGCCCATGTACGCCACCGCCGTGGGCCTGGTGCTTTACGGGGCAAAGGTAAGCAAGAGAAAGCGGAAATTCCGTATAAGGGATGCCAATATCTTTCACCTCGTAATGCAGAGGATGAAGAGGTGGTTCAAGGATATTGTTTAGGGGTTGGTAATTGGGGAATTGAGGAATTGAGGAATTTAGGGATTTAGGAGTTGGGGGATTGGAGGATTTATAATTCATCAGTGAGAGGAAAGGGGGACATTATGAAATTCGAGTTCATTGACGAGGTGAAAAAGGAGGCCTACAATGCGAGGATCAAGGTGATGGGCCTGGGAGGCGCCGGAGGAAATGCCATAAACAACATGATCAGTTCCAACCTGAAAGGGGTTGAATTTGTCGTGGCAAATACCGACTCCCAGGACCTTGAGCAGTCCCTGTGCTCCCACAAGATCCAGTTGGGGCCATCCATAACCATGGGCCTTGGGGCGGGGGCAGACCCGGATATCGGCAGGACCTCGGCCGAGGAAAGCATCACAGAACTTAAGGAGGCCCTGGAAAGATCGGACCTGGTCTTCATAGCAGCGGGCATGGGGGGCGGAACAGGGACGGGCGCCGCCCCTGTTGCGGCCCGTGAGAGCAGGGAGAGCGGCGCGCTTACCGTTGCCGTGGTGACAAAGCCCTTCAAGTTCGAGGGAGAGCCGCGAATGAAGAGGGCCCTGTCCGGCATTGAAGCGCTGAAAAATCAGGTGGACGGCCTGATAGTCATTCCCAACGAACGCCTCAAGAGCCTGGGAGATAAGGCCACGCCCCTCAAAGACCTTTTTGTCAAGGCAGACGAGGTACTCCTCCAGGCGGTCAAAGGCATTTCAGACCTGATCATGAGCCGCGGGTTTATAAATCTGGATTTCGCCGATGTGAAAAAGGTCATGGAACAGATGGGGACCGCCCTCATGGGAATGGGCAGCGCCGGCGGAGAAAACAGGGCCTGCGAGGCCGCGCAGAAGGCCATCAACAGCCCCCTCCTCGAGGACATATCCATTGATGGTGCAAAAGGGCTCCTCATGAACATAACAGGACCACCTGACATGACCATGGAGGAGGTGGAGGCGGCCTCTAACTACATAAAGAATGAGGTGAACGATGAGGCGGAGATCTTCTGGGGGATGGTCCTTGACGATAATCTGGAGGATGAGGTCCAGGTGACGGTGATCGCCACGGGCATCGATGGGCAGCCCAGGCAGAAGGGCAAGGGCCTGCTCAGGGCCGTATGCAGGGATATCCCTGAACCGAATATCCAGGACTACGATAACGTGGTCAAGCTACGGGATGTGACACCGGAAGATATTGAAGAGGACTGGGTCGTGAGGAAGAACGGGGTCAGCCTGGACACTGTGAACCTTGATACTCCCACGTTTATGCGGAAGGGGAAGGACCTGCCCGATCCCACGGAGGAAAACATCTCCAGGCCCGAAAAGAAAGGATTTTTCAACAGGTTCAGAATGAAGGAGAGTCTTGATTATCCGACCTTCCTGCGGGCCAAGGCAGACTGACAGGCCCTCGGAATTCATGGCCGTATACTCTAAATCTGTTTTGCGGACTCTGCGGTCTTCTGACGGGTCCGGCCTGTCCGGGATCAGGGTGAATTAACAGATGTCAGGCGATATTATCTCCCTTTACCGGGCCAGGCTCGCCCGGGAAAGGGGAACCGTAATAAAGGATCCCGGGGGAAGGCTCACCATCGCCCTGGCCTACCCCAACTACTACCGCCTGGGCATGTCAAACCTGGGCTTTCAGATCGTATACGGCCTCCTGAACAAGAACCCGCGGGTTGTTGCAGAGCGAGCTTTCCTGCCCGAAGGTCAAGAACTGTCCCTCTACCTCCGGTCGGGGAAGCCGCTTCTTTCCCTGGAGACCCAGAGGCCGCTTCATAAATTTGACCTGCTGGCCTTCTCCCTCTCCTTTGAAAACGACTACCCAAACGTACTTCAAACCCTGGACCTGGCCCGGATACCCCTCCTGTCTAAGGAGAGATCAGGCCCTGGACCGCTGGTCATGGCAGGGGGGGTGACCACCTTCCTCAACCCGGAACCCCTTTCCCCCTTCATGGATTTCTTCCTGTTAGGTGAGGCCGAGGGCGGTATGGCTAGGTTTCTTGAACTCTTCATGGAGATCAGCCCGAGCACTGTTTCAAAAAGGGATGCCCTTACGGACCTGGCCAGAAATATGCCCGCTCTTTACGTCCCCTCCCTCTACAGGGTCCAGTATCATAAGGACGGGACCCTGAAGGCCTTTACCCCCAAGGGAGATGGAATCCCTGAGAAGATCGGGGTTGCCCATCCCCCTGAAGGCGGGTTTGCTGAGAAGGGAGTGCCCATTTCAACCGTCACCACCCCTGATACGGAGTTTGGAAACAAGGTCCTGCTGGAGCTTGGGAGGGGATGTGGACATTCCTGCCGCTTCTGTGCCGCTGGATACGTGTACCGCCCCCCCAGGTCCTACGGTAACGGGGAACTGAACATCTCCCTGGAAAAGGCCGTTGACAAATCTCGGAATATCGGCCTGTTGAGCCCCGCCGTATCAGATATACCCGGGGTGGAAAACCTGATGGATGCGATCGTTCAGAGGGGAGGCTCCTTTTCTGTTTCGTCGCTCAGGGCCGAGACCCTTACCCGGGGGCTCCTTGACAGGCTCAGGTCATCAGGGCAGAGGAGTATCACCGTAGCCCCTGAGGCCGGTTCCGAAAGGCTCAGGAGGACAATAAACAAACACCTTACCGAGAGCCAGATCCTTGAGGCCGTGCGCATGATCTCAGGGGCCGGGGACTTTTCCCTCAAGCTCTACTTTCTAATGGGTCTTCCCACTGAAACAGACAACGATATAAGAGGGATTCCGGAACTTGTAAAAAGGATAAGACATCAGATGGTCAGGGAATCTGCCAAAAGGGGGACCATAGGAAGGATCAAACTCAGTGTGAACTGTTTTGTTCCCAAGGCATTTACCCCTTTTCAGTGGTTTCCCATGGACGAGGTGGGGGTCCTCAAGAAAAAGCAGAAATGGCTCAAAAAATCCCTCACAAAAACCGGAGGTGTTCATGTGGGGGTGGATGTGCCCAGATGGGCCTACGTCCAGACCCTCCTCTCCATGGGAGACAGGCGAACCGCATCCATCCTCCTGGCGGCCCACAAGCGAGGAGGAGACTGGACCAGGGCCATGAGGTTCTCAGATATCAACCCGGACTTCTTTGTGTACCGGCCCAAGAGGGTTGACGAGATGCTCCCCTGGGACTTCATTGACAACGGGATTTCAAAGGAGCACCTGATAAGGGAACGGGACCTGGCCCTCAAGGGAGATGAATCCCCCATATGCAGCGTGGGCCAGTGCTATCGCTGCGGCGTATGCGTCAGGGAAGGTGCGGCTTCAGCCGCACGGTCGTCTTAGTCTCATCTCTCATCCATACGTAAAGAATCAGGTAATGCTCCCATGGAAAAATCAAACTGGTGGATCGCCCCTTGAAATCGGGGGCACGATTGCTGTAAAATCGCGTACTTCGGAATTCGGTTGTTCGGCATTCGATTGCTCAAATCGATCCATAATAATGAACTTAGTCCGCTTCGCTCACAATTGGAATGCTGGCAGCCTTCACGGCTTGAAATTTGAAATTGGAAAGTAGTCCCGCAGAGCGGGATTAGGGAAATCGTTCCAAAACTGAATGTGTTCATCAACAGCACAAAAGGATGAAGGCCAAATTTCTAATTTCTAATTTCAACGTTCCAATATTCCATGTGGTCGGCGTAAAGAAATATGTTACTAAAACACTTTTATTTTCAATATGTTGTAGCATTTCCGAGACGTCGAATTATAACCAAAGAGCCACGAGGAACCAAGGAGGGGATTTCGTACTCCATAATCCCAATAATCGAGGGATACTATCTTAGAAAAATATTTTGGAGCGGAGGTGTTATCTGGTTGATCCTTGATGCTTGATGGAAAAAAGGGATGATTCCGTATAGACATCCAGTATCCAGAAACCAGTATCCAGTATCCAGTATCCAGCCCCGCCTGTGGCAGGACCAGTATCTGACCTCGGTGAACCTCGGCTTTCTCTTTATGGCAATGGATGGGTGTACCCCAAAAAACATTATCTTAAAGGCTATAGATCAATGCTCAGACAATTAGTAGTCGGGCCCTACCAGGCCAACTGTTATATCCTGGGACATAAGGAAACCGGAGAGGGCCTGGTCATTGATCCCGGTGATGAGGTCTTCCGCATTGTCAAGGAGATCACCCGCTCCGGACTCAAGATCCGCCATATCCTCATTACCCACGGCCATATTGATCACGTGGGAGGTGCGAAGGAGCTGAGAAGAATCACCGGGGCCCCGGCGCTGATCCATCCCCTTGACGCCATGGGCCTGGGGTTTGAACCGGACGGCCACCTTTCCGATGCTCAGGAAATCCCCATAGGGAATTTCAGCCTCTCCGTGATCCACACGCCTGGCCACTCCCCGGGCGGGGTCTGCTTCCACGGCCCCGGTGTGGTTTTTACCGGCGATACCCTGTTCGCAGGCTCCATCGGGAGGACCGACTTTCCACGCGGTAACCATCACCAGTTAATACGGGGGGTCATGGAAAAGATCTTTCCCCTGGGGGATGACCTGAGGGTGTATCCGGGTCACGGACCCCACACCACCATCGGCGCAGAGAGAAGGCATAACCCCTTTTTCAGACGATAACCCCCATTCACTGTTGACGCAACCGCCGTATTGGCCTATGGTACCCGTGTCACACAATTTATCCACCCGAAAGGAGACGGAGATGAACCTGTACCACATCAAAGACGAAGATGAATGGCAGCAGATCCTTGACGATCTGTGCCAGGCCCTTGAAATGCCCACCGCCCTGGTGGACACCAGCAGCTTTGTTCTTCAGGAAAGCGGTGAACGGCACGAACTCTGCGCGGCGATCCGGTCGAAAATGGAATCTCTCATTGGCATATGCGCCAAGACCCAGAAGTTCATGGCAAAGGAGGCAAGGGAGACAAGGAGGCCCGTGATCGTGGCCTGCGAGGCAAATATGACCAAATGCCTGATCCCCGTATTTGCCGATAGGGAGTTCATGGGCTCTGTTGTGGTATGCGGCACGGCCATCCCGGGAAAGGAGATCCCAAGCGCAACGATTAGCGAGAGCATAGATCTGAGCGAAGATGAGATAAAGCCCATGATAACCAGGATACCGGTTATGGATAAGGAAAAGGTGGCCCAGGTGTCAGACCAAACCTTTGAGGAGATCCACTCCGGTTCATAACAAGGCGCGGCATGAGATTCATCGCCGATCTCCACATCCACTCCCGCTACTCCAGGGCCACTTCCAGGAGCCTGTGCCCCGAGAACCTCTCTCTGTGGGCACAGAAAAAAGGAATCACCCTCCTGGGCACGGGGGACTTCACCCATCCTGCATGGGTTTCCGAACTCAAGGACAAGCTGGTGGAGGGGGAAGGAGGACTCTACGAACTCAGGTCCCAACTCCAGGAAGAGGTCAGAAGCCAGGTTCCCGGAACGTGCAGGAGAAAGACCCATTTTATCCTGTCAGGGGAGATAAGCTGTATCTACAAGAGGGGGGGAAGGACCAGGAAACTCCATCACCTGGTCCTCATGCCCGAGATCTCCTCGGTTATCAGGTTCAATGAAAAACTCAACAAGATAGGAAATATCATCTCCGACGGCAGGCCCATCCTTGGCCTCGATTCGAGAGACCTGCTGGAGATCGTTCTCGAAACCGACGAGAGGGCCTTTCTGATCCCCGCCCACATCTGGACCCCCTGGTTTTCCCTGTTCGGCTCCAAGTCGGGATTTGACACCATAGAGGAGTGTTTCGGGGACCTGACGGGCCACATACACGCCCTGGAAACCGGACTCTCTTCCGATCCCCCCATGAACCGGTGCCTCTCCGCCCTGGACAGGTATGTGCTGGTGTCCAACTCCGATGCCCACTCTCCGGGAAAGCTCGGCAGAGAGGCCAACATCTTTGACACGGAGCTGGACTACGACCACGTGATCCGGGCCATGACCGACGGGAACGGTCTTAAGGGTACCATCGAGTTCTTCCCTGAGGAGGGCAAGTACCATTTAGACGGTCACCGAAAATGCGGGGTAAGGCTCGAGCCGCCGGAGACCGCCGGGCTCAACGGGGTCTGCCCCGTGTGCGGAAGGCCCCTGACCGTTGGAGTCCTCAACAGGGTGTATCAGCTCTCAGATCGTGATACTCCCCGGCTTTTCAGGGAGTTTATCAGTCTCATCCCCCTCCCCGAAGTCCTTTCGGAGCTCTTGTGTTGCGGCCCCGCCACAAAAAAAGTGGGTGGCTTCTACGAAAACCTTATCTCCCGGATAGGCCCGGAACTCGAGATCCTCATTGATCTCCCCCTTGAAAGGATTGAAGAGGCAGGGGGGCCCGCCCTCGGAGAGGCCGTAGCCAGGATGCGTCGCAACCAGGTGATCCGTGAGGGGGGGTATGACGGCCAGTTCGGCGTAATGCGTCTTTTCGAGGCCCGGGAGAGGGAGGCCCTGGCAGGACAGATGGCCCTGTTCGCCCTCAAGGAACCGGGCAGCAGGCCCGGGGCGTCCCTTCCCGGGAAAAACAAGAGGGGAAAGAGAAAGAAGGAGGCCTTAAGCGAACCTCTTTCTCCACGTGAAGACCCCATACTTGATCCGTTGAACCCTGAACAGCTTTCAGCGGTCCTGTACGACGCGGGCCATCTCCTGGTGGCAGCCGGGCCAGGCACGGGAAAGACCATGACCCTCTGCCATCGCATGGCCCATCTGGTCCGAAACAGTGTGAAGGGAGAGGAACGGATCCTGGCGCTTACCTTCACAAGAAAGGCATGCCGGGAGGTGAAGGAGAGGACGGCCATGCTGGTCCCGGGCCCAGGGGCCTTTAGGGTAGTGGTGACCACCTTTCACGGGTTCTGCCTGGATCTCCTCAGGAGAGAAGCCCTTGCCCCTGTAACGGGGCTCCCACCAGGCTTTGCCCTCTGCTCCGAGGCCGATTCACTGGCCCTGGCAAGGCAGGTCCTCGGAGAGGCGGGTGCAAAGGGGCTGTCCCTGAATAGGTTCATGGGAACCCTCCAGGCCATGAAGGCCCACCTGGCCCTGGACAACGGGAGAGAGGGTCTACTTGATGACAGACTCCTCTCCCTGTGCCGGCACTACCAGGGCAGGCTCAGGGAGGCCAACATGCTTGACCTTGACGACCTGGAGGTTGAGGTCTTGAGGCTGTTAAAGGAGCGCCCTGAAATCGCAGGGGCCCTCGCCCGGGAGTTTCCAAGGGTCTTTGTAGATGAGTACCAGGACACCAACCCCATCCAGGTTCAACTCCTGAAGGCCCTCATCGGTGTCGGAGAAGGCCATATCTTCGCCATAGGAGACCCTGATCAGGCCATATACGGTTTCAGGGGGGCTGACGTAACCGGCTTCCACCGGTTCAGTCATGATTTTCCAGGTGCCGGAGAGATCGCTCTAACCAGGAACTATCGATCCACCAGGTCCATACTTAAGGCCTCGGCCCTGGTCATGGGGAGGGAAAAACCCCTTGAAGGGACACGGGGACCGGGCCATCCCATCTCCCTTGCTCCATGTCTGACAGAATCGGAAGAGGCGGAGATGATAGTTGAGCAGGTGGAGAGACTCCTGGGGGGCACCTCGTTTTTCTCCATGGACAGCGGAAGGGTATTCTCGGGAGACGGGGAGAAATCACTTGGATTCGGAGACATGGGGGTGCTCTACCGGCTCAACTATCAGGGTGACGCGCTTGAGAAGGCCCTTACCAGGGCCGGTATCCCCTTTGTCCGGTCAGGCGAGGCACCCCTCATCGCCAGATACCCGGCCAATGTACTCTGGCGTCTGCTGCTGACCATCCAATATCCGGAAAACCCCTTTTATCAGCGCGCCTACAGGGACCTTTGCCCTGACCGGGAGGAGGGCAAAGAGAAGTTACGCGCAGATTACGAACAGGGCGCGGCCCTGCTGGAACTCCTGGATGAAGCGGTTGAGATCCACAGGTTTCACCTTGATTCAGAGGACGCCGAGGCAGCGTTTAAGCGCATGAGGGAAATGGCAACCGGCTACAATGGGGACCTGGGCCCCTTCCTGGATGCCCTCTCCCTCGAAAGGGGCATAGACCACAACAGTCTCATGGGGGACCGTCTGGCCCTCATGTCCATCCACGCCGCCAAGGGCCTTGAATGGCCGGTGGTGTTCGTAACAGGGTGCGAAGACGGGCTCCTCCCCTGCACCCTGTTTGGAGACAACAGCAAGGACGAAGAGAGGAGGCTCTTCTACGTGGCCATGACCCGGGCGCGCAGCCGGCTCATCCTGAGCAGCGTGAAACGGCGCAGACTGAACGGCCGGATGCTCCAGATGAAACCATCTCCCTTTCTTGAGGCCATCCCTGAAAACCTGTGCGAACCCCTCCACAGGGGGGCATGGAAAAGGAAGAAGAGGGGGCCCAGGCAGCTCAACCTGTTTTGAAACCTCCCCTTCTCAGGCCTGACACGAACAGGACCGAATGGGTCACGGTCTTCACCTGCCCTTTCAGATCAGAATGGGCCGGGTGCCGCCGATCCAGTTCCGCTCATTTCCCCGGACCAGAGTTCGAGATGACATCCGGTTTATCAGCCCATGTTTCATTACCGAGTGTCACTTGAGTTTCCCGGAGGTAAGGTGTCCTGAAGTTGGACGCAAGTGAAAAAGACCGGGCCGCCAGGCTGAAGGTCATAGAGGAGTTGAAAAGGGGCTGGGGAGTAAAGGCGGCGGGGCTTGTAAGGGGAGGGATCAGGCTCATGGGCCGCAGAATTTTTCCGTGGATATCCGGCACAAGGGCGAAAGCAGGAAGTTCCCCCCAGATCCCTCAGGTCTCTATCCGTTCAAGAACGTCTCCGGATTCGTTGAGCAGCAGGAGGGAAAAGCCCTGGTCAGCGGTCTTCGGGATCAGATCCTCATAGAGGATCGCCTGGGCCTCGTACTTGTGTCCCCGTTCAAGGGCCAGATGGTTCATACACTGCGTGGCCGCATCCTTTTCAAGAAATACAGGGATAAAGGAGAGATCGTTGTCCCTGTCGTGCTGACCAAGCAACTGCTCCCCTGGACCCGGGTCCTGAATCACCACCCATACCCACTGGTCGTCCTTAATTTTCATACTCATGGTTTAACCTTTCAAAATCGCTGGTCTTGCCCGCGAAATGCGCGAAACCGATGCAGTTTGCAAATTGGAGCGGAGCGGAAATCCCGCTTTAGCGGGAATGCAGGGCTCAGATCACGTTCGCCGGATCTGCTCCCCGGGCCTCATGCATCCGGCCCTGGCCTCTCTTTCATAAAGGGCCGCAGCTCACTTGCGGCAAAGGCCCTGTCTATCTCTCCCCGGGTATCTGCCCTTCTCCATCTCCGGTGCCGGATCAGGTACCCCGCGTCCTGCAATATGGCGTAGAAGGCCGGCACCATGGACAGGATAAGGACCGTGGCAAAGGCCAGCCCCCACATGATGGCCGTGGCCAGGGGGGCCCAGAAGATAGACTTGCCTCCCACACCAAAGGCCATGGGCGCCAGGCCGCATATGGTGGTGATGGAGGTGAGTATTATGGGCCGCATGCGCACGTGGCATGCCTCTATGATGGCCCGGTATAGTTGTCTCGGATACTCCTTCCTGTAACGGTTGATAAAGTCTATGAGGACCAGTGAATCATTAACAACAATCCCCGTGAGAGTCAAGAGACCGATGAGTGTGACAAAGGTAAGGGGATTGTTGCTGACCAGGAGCCCCACCATCACGCCCAGGCTGGCAAAGGGGATGGTGACCATTATGATCAGGGGCTGGGTAAAGGAGTTGAACTGGAGGCACAGGATAAAAAAGATCAGAAAAATGGCCAGCATCCCTGCCCGGCCCAGTTCCACAAGGGAGGTGTTGGTCTCATCCTGAAGTCCGCCTGCGATCATCCGCGCGCCTGGAAAGTTGGCACGGATGGTCTCAAAATACTCCCGTGCAATGCTGTTGGCCCTCACCGCGGTCATCTTTTCGCCCATCAGGTTGGAGAGGAAGGCTCCCCCCTGGTCTTCCTGTTTTTCGCTGATGTTTGCGGTAAGACGCACGGTCTGTTTTCCGTTATAGTGGTATATATTATGAAAGCCGGGGGTCAGCCGGATCTCGGCCAGCTCCTTCAAGGGTATTGGCCCCTGTCCCGGGACCATCACCTTCAGATTTACCAGGTCGTCAAAGTCCCGTCTGAACCGGGGAAGGTATTTGAGCTTGATATCCTGGTTTTCGTCTCCCCGGTTATAGGTGGCCACGGCAAGTCCGTGAAAGGCCGCCTGGACCGCCATTACCAGGTGATCCTGGTCAACCCCCAGGTTCTTCCCCTTTTCCTCGTCCAGGGTGATCTCCATGAAATGCTTGTCCCTTGTCGCGTCGTCCCGTATATCCACAATGCCTTTGTGCCTGGACAGCTCTTCCCTTAACAGGCGGGATATCTTCGCCGAACTCTCCCAGTCGGGGGACTGTATCTTCAGGTCCACGTCGGCCCCCACGGGGGGGCCCTCTATCATCCTCTCCATGATATAGGACGTCACGCCAAGGGATGTGAGCAGCCTGCCCGTATCCTCCCTGACCCTCTCCATTATTTCCACGATGGAGTGCTTCCTATCTTTCTTGCCCTTGAGGATGACCATCAGCATGCCGAAGTGGGTGCCGTAGATGGGCTCGTAGTTGATCTCTTTCATCCCTGCCACGGCAATGGGGGCCTCTAACTCATCTCCGACCCTCTCCTTGATCAGGTCGGAGAGTTCCATGAGGGTTGCCCGGCACCTGTCCAGGGTGGAGTTTGCCGGAAGGTCGAAGTAGATGTTGAACCGGGGAAACACGTCGCTCTTGGGGAACATGATAAAGTCGGTCTGGAAGTAGAGGAAAAAGGCCAGGACCGTTGACAGGGCGATGAAGAGCACAGAGAAGTAGCGGTGCCTGAGAATGACCCGCAGATAGGGGTAATAGATCTTCCTGAGGGGCGCAAACATGTCCAAGCGCTTTTTTGGGGCCTCTTTTCCCATATCCTTTGGCGTCAGTTCCACCACATGGGAGGGAAGCATGAAAAAGACCTCGAAGAGTGAGGCCGCCAGGGCGAAAAGCACCACCTTGGGAAGGTCTTCCAGGTACCTGCCGATTACGCCTCCCACCAGGAACAGGATAGGAAGGAACGCGGCCATGGTGGTAGAGACAGATGCCAGGACCGGCGCCAGGACCTCCCTGCTTCCCTCAAGGGTGGCCTGCAGGATCGGTTTTCCCCTTTCCCAGTGACGGAAGATATTTTCAAGGACCACGATGGCATCGTCCACCACCACGCCAAGGACCAGGATCAGGCCGAAAAGGGTAAGCCCGTTTATGGAGAGCCCGAAGATCTTCATGAGAATAAAGGTAAGGAGAAATGCCACCGGGATGCCCACGGAGGCAAACAGGGCGTTTCTGAGGCCCATGGAGACCCACAGGATCAGAAACACCAGCGCAATACCCATCAGGCCGTTATTCTGGAGCTCCTTAATCCGCTTCTTGATCTCCCTGGACTGGTCAAAGTAGAGGGTGGTCCTGAGCCCTGGATACTGGGCGGGAATATCTTTCATGAGCCTTTTCACGTCGTTCACGATCTGGATCATGTTGGTGTCTTTTTTTCTCTTGATGGCCAGCACAAGGGCGTTTTCCTTGTCTATGAAGGTGAGTGTGCGCGCCTTTTCAAGGGTGGGGGTGATCCTTGCAATATCGCGTAGATGGACCGTCCCTCCGTCTATGCTTCTGAGCACGATATCCCCTATGTCACCGGGGTCTTGCGGTTCTCCCACCATCCTGATGGCGGTCTCGTGGCCTCCCATCTCCACGGTGCCGCCGGGCAGGTTTTTAGTTCGACCGGCAATGGCCCGGGCCACCTGGGGTATGGAAATACCGTAGGAGGACATGCGCCGGGGGTTCAGTTCAACCCATATCTCCCCCTCTCTCTCACCCACGATATTCACCTCCGACACCCCCTTAATCTCATCAAAGGTGTCGGCGATCTCTTCTGCGATGTCCTGAAGCTGCATCATTGAGAGGTTGCCGGCCAGGCCCACCATACATACCGGAAAGATGGCTACATCTATCTCCACAACCCTTGGGACCTTGGCCTCCTCAGGAAGATCGTCCACCCTATCCACGGCGTTTCTGACCTCCTGCATGGCCTGGTCTATCTCATAGTCTGAAAGACGGGTGTTAAAGAACACGTGGATCTTTGAGGTGCTCTCAAAGGAGTTTGACTCAAAGCGTCTGATTTCGGATATACCCTTCAGCTCGTCTTCTATCTTCTTTGTGACCAGGCTCTCCATCTCCTCCGGGGAAAACCCGGGGCAGAGGGTAATGATCATCCCTTCCCCGATGGTGATATCCGGATCCAGGAATCTGGGCATGGAACCGTAGGCGTAGAGGCCGAAGATCACGATAAGGATCAGGACCATACGGACCACAATGGGGCGTGACACGCCGAATCTGGTGAGAAACATGGTAGGTTAAATACCTAATCCGGATAAACCCGCCAGAGGCGGACAAGCCGGAATTGCGAGTTAAGGAATTGAGGAATTTACTCCCGCGGGACGCGGCATTGAGAGCAACTCACGCAATCTCTGGGTCTGAATTCCTTTCACAGTAAAACAAGTGCTTAACCTCAATACAATATCTTCGCAAAGTGCATAGAAGTTACAAACTAAACTGTAAAGTTAGTCCCGCAAGGCGGGATGTCTAAAGTGCCTGTCGGGAGAATTTGGAAATTCGAAGGTCTTGAAAATAATATAGAGTTTCAGATAATGATTTTGGCAAGGCCAGAGGGAGGAATCGGAGTAAATCGTACCCATAGTACGTCGTCGACGATTCCGACCGATAACGCAGTCCAAAATCTTTATCTGGAAGTCTATACCTCGTTTATACGCGCCGAACTCTTTACTGCTCAACGACCCACTTTCACCTTAACTCCGTTCTTGAGCCCGGCCGGGTTGGTGATGATAAGGTCCTTTTCTCCGATGCCTGAAAGGATCTCCACCCGGTTGTCATAGTAGGCCCCCAGGGTCACCGGTCTGAACAGGGCCTTTCCATCCTTCAGCACGTAAACCCCCATTTTTCCCTCCTCTTCTGAAAGCCATGCGGAAGGAATCTTGGGGGCCCTGCTGCGGGTTAGGTCCGGGAACCTGACCCTCACGGTCATGCCGTCGGCCATACGGCGATCGGTCCTGTCCACCATGAGTTCTATGGGAAAGGACCGGGTTAGGGGATCTGCCGTGGGGGAGAGGAACAGTAGCCGGCAGGTGAACTCCTCCCCTGGTATGGCATCAACGGTGAAGGAAAAACGCCTGCGGGTTTTCAGGATATGAATGTCTTTTTCGCCCACTGACAGCCTGATCTTCATCTTTTCCAACTGAACTATCTCGGTTATGGGAGTGCGCGCCCCTATCACCTCTCCCCGCTCCACCCTGCGAAATGCCGCTATTCCGTCGCAGGGGGCGTGGAGCATCGATTTATGGAGCCTGTTCCTGGTCAGGGCGAGGGTGGCCCGGGCCTGGGCAAGGGCCGCGCGGGCCCCCTCTATATCTTCTTCCCGCGGTCCTTTCCGGGCCAGGAGCAGCCGCTGTCTCGCTGATTCCTTCCTTGCCTTGGCCGTTGCAACCTGTCTTACGGCCGCGTCGTAACTGCTCCCTGAGACGGCATTGATCTCGTGGAGCTCCTTCATCCGCCTGTAGTTCTTTTCCGCCTCTTTCAGGGACGCCTCCGCCTCTCTGAGCGCGGCAGTGGCTATCTCGATCTCCTGGGGCCTGCTCCCCTTCTCCATTTTCCTGAGCACGCTTCTGGCCGCGTTCACGGCCGCCTCTGCCTCCTGTACCTGGAGGCGCAGGGTGCTTGTACCTATTTCGGCTAAGAGTTTGCCTGCGTTGACATTGTCACCCTTTTCAAAATAGAGGCCCTCCACAACCCCGCCTAACTCGCTTGACACCTTGACCTTCCGGTAAGCGGTAAGCACCCCCACATACTCCATATCTCCCGTGGGTAGAGAGGCGGAGACAGGGCTCACCTGAACGGTCCTGATCGCAGGCAGCCTGGGTCCTTTGTCCACGCCTGCCTCAGGGCCGTCCCCGCACCCGCAGAGGCACAGGAGAAGGACTCCTGCGAAAAAAAACAGCCCCCTTAACATGGCATCACCCATGTTTTTCAGCCCCCGATCTTTTCAGGTGGACCTGCAGGGCCATGATGGCCGCGGGAGTCACACCGGATATCCTGGACGCCTGTCCCAGGGAAAGGGGCCTGACCCTGCTCAGTTTTTCCCTCACCTCGGTGGAGAGCCCGTGAACAGCACCATAATCCACATGTTCCGGCAGCCTGACCGACTCCATCCGTTTCATCTTTTCCACCTGCCGCACCTGCCGGTCTATATAGCCCTCGTACTTGATCCTGGTCTCCACCTCAGTGGCCACCTGCTCTTCCGTCTCTGAAAGGCCCGGATCAAAGAGTGAGAGATCCTCAAAAAACAGGTCGTTTCTCTTAAGCAGGCGGGCAAGCGTAGTTGCGTTCCTGATGGGTGCCGTGCCAAGCCGCTTCAGCCTGTCCATAGTCCCCGGCTCAGGCCTCAGCCTGAACTCCCGCAGCCGCTCCATCAGTTTTTCAACCAGGGCCCTCTTTCTGCAGAACTCCCTGTAGATATCCTCTGAGACCAGGCCCAGCCGGTACCCCGTGTCCCTGAGCCTGAAATCGGCGTTATCTTCCCTCAGGAGCAGCCGGTACTCGGCCCTGGACGTGAACATGCGGTAAGGTTCCCGGGTCCCTCTGGTGACAAGATCGTCGATAAGCACACCGGTGTAGGCCTCTGCCCTGGAGAGGATGAGGGGTTCTTCTCCCCTCACCTTCAGAACCGCGTTGATCCCGGCCATGAGTCCCTGGGCTGCGGCCTCCTCATAGCCCGAGGTCCCGTTTATCTGTCCTGCATGGAAAAGGCCCCTGATCAGTCTGGTCTCAAGGGTGGGTTCCAGTTGAAGGGGATCTATATAATCGTACTCAATAGCATAGCCGGTTCGCACTATCTCCGCCCTCTCGAGGCCTGAAATGGAGCGTATCATCCTGATCTGAATGTCCACGGGCAGGCTCGTGGCCAGCCCGTTGGGATAGACCTCAGAGGTGTTGAGCCCCTCGGGTTCAAGGAATATCTGATGACGTTCCTTTTCCGCGAACCTGACCACCTTGTCCTCGATGGACGGACAGTACCTGGCCCCCACTCCCCTGATAACGCCACTGAACAGGGGGGACCGGTCAAGGCCCTCCCTGATGATCCCGTGGGTCTCGGGAGTGGTGTAAGTGATGTGACAGGGTACCTGGGGCAGGGGAATACTCGTGGTTGAGAAGGAAAAGGGCCTCGGGTTTTCATCCCCCGGCTGGACAACAAGCCCCGTGTAGTCGATCGTTCTTCCGTTCAGGCGCGGTGTGGTCCCGGTCTTGAGCCTCCCCATTTCAAAGCCCAGAGACTCCAGTTGCCGGGCCAGGCGCACAGAGGGGGGATCCCCCATCCGTCCGGCCGGAAAATGGTCCAGCCCGATATGTATAAGCCCCCTCAGGAAGGTGCCTGTGGTGAGGATCACGGTGCGGGAGAGGAATCTCTCGTGGATATGGGTCTCCACCCCGTGGACCTTGCCGTCTTTTATGAGAAGTGCATCCACCATGGCCTGACGGATATCAAGGTTCGGTTGGGCCTCCACCACCGATTTCATCCGCCTGCGGTACAGGTCCCGGTCGTTCTGTGACCTGGAGCCCTGCACGGCCAGGCCCTTGCGTGTGTTCAGGCGTCTGAACTGTATCCCGGTTTGGTCGGTGTTTACGGCCATCTCCCCGCCCAGGGCGTCTATCTCCTTTACCAGATGTCCCTTGGCCAGGCCCCCGATGGCGGGGTTGCAGCTCATGGCGGCGATCTGATCAAGGTTGGATGTGAGCAGCAGGGTCGGGTGCCCCATGCGTGAGGCGGCCAGGCCGGCCTCACAGCCCCCGTGGCCTGCGCCTACCACGATCACATCGTACTTTTTTTCATAGATGGTCATGCAGGGTTCACCCCCTGGGGGCCCGTGTGTGCCCTGGTCTCTTGTTCCTGTCTGGCCAGGGTTGTTAAATCCCTGGCCAGGAATATCAGGGTGGCTGTGCGCCCGTTAATCACTGCCTACGAGCGGGAGTGTAGAGAAATTCATCCTCCGTGTCAACGACGGTCCGTTTTACTTGCGAGTTATTCCCTGACAACATGAGTAGAGGTCCCCGCATGCATCTCTGACAGGGGATGTTACCGGCCTTGACAAAGCAGAGGCCTCTTAATATGTATGCCCCCATATCTGGAGAACGTGCAAGGTATTATTAGACCCCAAACCCCTGACAGATGGAGGATGGGACTGCGGGAACAGCAGTGACATGACCGTTCCCGCCGGCCCATGAAAAATATGACCGACGAACCCATGAACACCAACGAACGTAAGATACTCATAACCACCTGTTTCGGCCATTTCCTGAGCCATTTCAACATGCTCGTCTTCCCTGCCCTGGTCCTGCCCCTCATTGGGAAGTATGGAATGGACCTTAGCCATGTGCTCTCCCTTTCCTTCTGGATGTATCTCCTGTTCGGCCTTACCGCGCTCCCGTGGGGTATGGCGAGCGACAGGCTGGGGGCAAAGCCCCTCCTTCTTCTCTTCTACGCGGGTGCAGGTCTCTGCGGTCTGGCAGCCGGATTTCTGGTGGGTTCACCGACCGCCTTTTCCATCTGCCTGGCAGGGGTGGGGCTTTTTTCCGGTATCTATCACCCGGCAGGTCTGGGGCTCATCTCCAGGGGGGTGAGCAAGATGAGCATGGCCCTTGGTTATAACGGAATGGCCGGTAACGCGGGTCTGGCCGCGGCCCCCATCATGGCAGGGGTTATCAACCACCTGTACGACATAAAGACCGCGTTTATCTTCCTTGGCTGCCTCAATCTCTCAGGCGCACTCATTATGCTCTGCCTCCCCCTCACAGAACCGGAGGAGAGCAACAAGGGAGGCACCGCCGGGGAGGGAAGCCTCATTTTGGGCTTTGCCGTCCTTTGCGTGTGCATGATGTTAGGCGGTATCGCCTACCGGGGCCTGACCGTAATCCTTCCCACCTACCTGGAACTCCGCAACCCGGCACTTCTGGACTGGCTGGGCAACATCAACTGGATGCCCACATCCAGGAACGTGGCTGCCACGGCCCTTTCCTCGGCGGTTTTTCTGGTGGGAATGTTCGGACAGTTCCTTGGCGGCGTTGCGGCCCAGCGTTTTGAGCCACGCCGGGGGTATCTTGTCTTCCACCTCCTGGCCCTTCCCCTGGCCCTTGCCATGGCCTTTGCCACGGATATTCCCCTCATTTTCATAACCATGGGATATCTGCTGTTCCTCCTGGGCATGCAGCCCATAGAGAACACCCTGGTGGCCCGGTTTACCCCGGACAGGCTCAG
>DREN01000122.1 GCA_011051075.1 Deltaproteobacteria bacterium
AAGGTGACCCATCTCATAGACAAGAAGGTCGAATGCCTGAACGAGGCCTCCATGGCCAAGTATTTCACTGTTGAGTCGGCATGCAGTGCCTGCGATGAGGCCACCAGGATTTACGGGGCGTACGGCTATTCCATGGAATATGCTGTTCAGAGATATTACCGTGACAACCGTTTTCTCCTGTCAGGCGGCGGGACCCACGAGGTACTTCAAACAACCATCGCCAGGCAGTTCGGTATTTAATGTCTGAACGAAAACCAGGATTTTTCGTCAAGCTCAAGGAAGTCAATCCCGCCATGGCGGGATTAACCACAGGAATATATTGAATATTTCGAGGATTAAAATTTTTATCTGACGCAGAGGTTGGCAAAAAAGACGGTTTTCGTTCGGGCACTATTTAGGAAAGGAGGCCCTGATTCAAATGCCCGAGGCGGCAGGATCCCATATTCCGGCCTTTGAGAGGCTGAATTCCTTGCCCGTGAGAAGGTCACTGGGTCAGGGCGTTTTTGAAAACCTGAAGAGGGCGATCATCGAGGGGGATCTGCCTCCGGAGAGCCGGATTGTCGAGAGCCGGGTGGCGGAGGCCCTGGGTATCAGCCGGACCCCGGTGAGGGAGGCGATTCACAAGCTGGAGAGGGAGGGCCTGCTGCGCCAGGGACCAAGGGGCGGTTTTTTCGTGGCCGGTCTGAGCTCCTCGGATATTGAAGAGACCTTCGGTATCAGGAGCGTCCTTGAGAGTTACGCCGCGAGATTGGCGGCCTTGAGGCATCAGGAGGGAGAGCTTCGGCCTCTTGAAGAAAAGCTCGAGGCCTACGAGAAAAGCCTGAAGCGGGGAGACCTGGACCTGCTGCCCAGGATCAACACGGAGTTTCACGATCTCCTGTACGGGCTGAGCCGCAGTCCCAGGCTCATCAAGATGATCAACGATCTCAGGGATCACATATACCGTTTCAGGCTGGTCATACTCAGGATAGAGGAGATGGCCAGGTTGAGCAACAGGGATCACAGGCTCATGCTGAAGGCCATGAGGGAGAGGGATCCGGACGAGGTCGAGCGGCTGGTGAGAGAGCATATCCTGCGGGGACAGTCCGTTGTGCTGAGGGAATTTGATATGGCGGGGAATTAACGAATTCAGGGGTTCTTGATACCGGATGCAAGATACAGGATGCAAGATGCAGGATGCAAGGTACAGGATGTACGATGGGGCATGATTGGATGATTAGGATGGGTGGAGGGTTTTGCTGATCCGTGTAATCCGCGTAATCTGCCGATGGGGTTGAGGGATTTGAGAGATGAACGTCCAACGTCCAACGTCCAACATCGAATAAAGAAACAAACATCATCCATAGACACTTAAGCGTCGTAAGGAGTTTTTGAGCTATGGCAGAGAGAAACATACGCGTGCTTCTGGCCAAGCCCGGCCTTGACGGCCATGACCGGGGGGCAAAGGTGGTTGCCCACGCCATGCGTGAGGCGGGCATGGAGATTATCTACACCGGGCTTCACCAGACCGTGGCCAGCATCGTGAACCAGGCAGTGCAGGAAGATGTTGATGTGATAGGCCTCTCCATAATGTCCGGGGCCCATATCCCCATTTGCAAGAAACTGATGGGTATGATAAAAGACCAGGGGCTGGAGGACAAGCTGGTGGTGGTGGGAGGGGTTATCCCGAACAAGGATATCCCCGTTCTCAAGGAGTTGGGGGTGAGCGGGGTATTCCCGGGAGGGACCTATTTTGATGATATTGTCAAGTTCATAAAGGAGAATGCCGCAAGGAACTGAACTGTCTTGAGGGTTGAACAACCGGTCGGGGATTACCCTCGTGGGTAAACGATCCGGCAGCACAGGATTAGAGGGGCAAAAATGGGCGTAGCAACTTACATTAAGGACGAGAAAGACGCGATCAAGGAGGTCATCCTCCAATCAGGAATAAAGGTAAAACCCTTTTACACCCCTGATGACCTTGCAAGGATCGGTTTTGATTATAAAAAGGACTTAGGGGACACGGGGGAATTCCCGTTTACCAGGAGTATCCATCCCCTTGGATTCAGGAGCAGGAACTGGACTACAAGACAGTACACCGGGTTCGGCACCCCCGAGGAGACCAACGAGCGGTTCAAGCTCATGATCTCCCACGGCCAGACAGGGCTTAACGTGGCCTTTGACCTCCCCACCCAGATGGGATACGACTCCGACGATGAGATGGCCGAAGGGGAGGTGGGCCGGGTGGGCATGGCCGTTGATTCCCTGAGGGATTTTGAGATCGCCTTTAAAGATATTCAACTTAACCGGATCGGGGCAGGGCTTACCATCAACGCGGTGGCATCGGTAATGCTGGCCATGTACCAGTCTGTTGCAGAGGGTTTCGGGTACAAGAAGGCAGAGATCTCTGCTACACCCCAGAACGATATCCTCAAGGAGATCGTGGGCCGGGGGGCGTGGATATATCCGGTGGAACCGGCGGTCAGGCTCATAGGAGATAGCATCGAGTACGCCATGAAGGAACTTCCAAGATGCAACCCCGTTTCCATCTGCGGCTATCATATCAGGGAATCGGGTTGCACACCTGCTCAGGAGATATCCTACGCCTTCCTGATCGCGTTCGCCTACATGGATAATGTGATTGCCCGCGGGTACACCGCCGAAGAGTTTGTGGGAAGGTTCTCTTTCAACCTGAACATATACGGAAACCTGTGGGAGACGGTGGCCAAGTTCAGGGCGGCCAGAAAGCTTTGGGCAACACTTCTCAGAGAGCGCTACGGTGTTCAGAACAAGAAGGCGCTCTTTCTCCGGGGTATATTCGGCGGCGGTGGCTCAGGCATGACCAAGCAGCAGCCTGAAAACAACATCGTGCGCGGGGCCTACTACGCCCTTGCGGCGGCCCTTTCGGGGGCCCAGACCACTGCGCTCTGCTCCTTTGACGAGGCATATACCATTCCCACGGAGCGGGCAGCCCTCCTGTCCTTAAGGACCTTCCAGATCCTTATGGATGAAATAGGGCTCAGGGACACGGTGGATCCCCTGGCAGGATCGTACTTTATGGAGACCCTCACCAGGGAGATGGAGGAGAAGATCCTTGAGGAGATGGAAAAGGTGGAAAAGATGGGGGGTATGGTGGAGGCAGTTGCCTCGGGCTATGTTCAGAGAGAGGTGGGCAGGCAGGCGTACGAGTTTGAGAGAAAATTACAGGCCGGAGAGGTCACCAAGGTAGGCGTAAACAAGTACACCGAAGGCGTTGACATGGAGGTGGAGCTGCACGAGTACAACGAGGAATGGGCCCGGCTTCAGATTGAAAGGCTGAGAGAGCTGAAAAAGGAAAGGGACAACAGGGCGGTAAGCGACTCCCTGAAGGCCCTTAAAAAGGCTGCCCAGGGTCAGGAAAATGTCATGCCGTACCTGGTGGACTGCTGTAAGGGCTACGCAACCGTAGGCGAGATGGCCAACGTGTTCAGGGATGTTTTCGGAGAGTACAAGGAACCGGGTATTTTTTAGGGAAAGGATCAACGTCGAACGTCGAATGAAGGATGAACGTGGAACATCAATGGCAGGTATTTCACAGGAAGGGCCTTGTTGTTATCTAAACTTCAGCTTCCAAATTTCAAGCAGTAAAAGAGTGTGAAACCTGAATCCTGCAAGCGTCTCTTTTGCCGAAGATACAAGGCATCAAGGGCGAAGTCGTATTATGATACTTCAAGCCCTTGATAACGCGGTAGATTCGGCGAAAGAGGCGCTCCCGAAGGGTTCAATTTTTTGAAACAACCCCCCGAAATTCCCTCTGTTTTCAGACAGCATTTCGGTGTTGTTCATCTGGTTGCGCCTTTTTTCCAAGGTGTTGAAATAGCGGCTTTTATATCGCTCTTTCAAAAAATTGAATGCAGGTTTTGGTGAAAGGAGGTGAAAGAGGAGTTTACGTCGGATTGGGGTTAATCAGGTTATCCATCTAAGTAAGGAGGTTTGGATCATGAAAAAGACAGGATTTGTTCTGGCCGGAATATTTCTGGCAACGCTACTGGTAATTGCCTCGACACCCATGACCGCCGCGGCAGGGCCCATCAAACTGACCTATGCCAACTTTCCGCCGGCTCCCACCTTCCCCTGTGTTCAGATGGAAAAGTGGAAACAGGTGGTTGAGAAACGAACCAACGGTAAGGTCTCCATTCAGACCTTTCCCGGGGGAACACTCCTCAAGGCCAAAGGGATGATGGACGGTGTTGTTGCGGGAAGCGCCGATATCGGCTGCATATGCATGGCCTATCAGCCGGGACGTTTCAAGATCACCAATGCCGTGGCCCTGCCCCTGGGTCTGCCCAACTCAGAAGTAGCCAGCCTTACACTCTGGGACCTGTATAAGAAGTACAGGCCAAAAGGCTTTGCCAAGGTCAAGGTCCTCACCATGTTTACCACGGCACCGTCCAATATCATGTCAACCGTTCCCATAAAGAGCCTGGCAGACCTGAAGGGGGTACCTATCAGGGCATCGGGCGGCGCAGCACAGATCCTCAAGGCCTGGGGAGCCAACCGGGTGGGCATGCCCATGCCCGAGACACCAGAGGCCCTGCAGAAGGGGGTTGTTAAGGGGCTCTTTTCATCCCTTGAGGTTATGAAGGATTTCAAATTCGCCGAGCTCTGCAAGTACGTCACCATGACCGAGACACCTGTATATCCCTTTGCCGTGATTATGAACATGGACAAGTGGAACTCTCTGCCGGATGACGTGAAAAAGGTCTTTGATGAGCTGGGCACCCAGCAGTGCGCATGGACAGGCGTGTACATGGACAGGCACGTTAAAAGCGCCATGCGCTGGTCAAAGAAGAAGCAGGGCGTCACCGTGTTCAGGCTTTCCAAAAAGGGAAAGGCCAAATGGAACGAGCTGCTTGAGCCCATTACCGCCAACTGGATCAAGACCAACGAGGCAAAGGGACTGCCCGCAAAGGCGATTGTTGAGGACATAAGCTCCTTTGCTCAGATGTACGAGGGTAAGTGAGGATATGGGGGTTTAGGCTGTAGGGGTTTAGGCCGTTACCAGTTGAGTCCTGCGGAAAAGGTAACAGCCTTCAGCCTACAGCCTGACACCCTAACGAAGCTGCCTTTGGGCATTGGGAGTTCAAAATGGTTATTTTGGACAGGATAAGCCATTATCTCAACCAGGTTCTCATCTGGATCGCGGGTCTGTTCCTGGTGGCCATGATCGCCCTTACCTGCGCCAACGTTTTCCTGCGTTTTGTGTGGATACCGGTCAGCGGCACCTTTGAACTCATGGGGTACTTCGGGGCCGTGCTCACGGCCTTTGCCCTGGGCTATACCCAGATCAGGCGGGGACATATTGCCGTGGACATCGTGGTCAAGGGCTTCTCCAAAAGGACCCAGACGATCCTGGGCTCAATCAACAGCATCGTATGCACGGTTTTCTTTGCCCTTGCCGCGTGGCAGATCTCAAAGTACGCCAACAACCTGTGGGAAACGGGGGAGGTCACTGAAACGCTCCAGATCATCTACTATCCTTTTGCCTACGCAGTGGCCTTTGGGTGCGCGGTCCTTTCCCTGGTCTTTTTAATCGAGTTCCTGAAACTTCTGGCTAAAGAGGAGGGGGAATAGTCTGTGGACCCAACACTGATCGGAGTTATCGGGATAGTCGTCCTCCTTCTGGTCCTCTTTTTCCTTGGGATGCCCGTTGGGTTTGCCATGGGGATAGTGGGTTTCTGCGGGTTCTGGTATGTGGTTTCGTTCAAGGCGGCCATAAACGTGGTGGGCACGGATATCTGGGCCACCTTCTCCAAGTATGGCCTGACAGTCATCCCCCTTTTTATCTTTCTTGGGTACCTGGCGTTTAATTCGGGTATTGCTGAGAGACTTTATAACGCGGCGTACAAGTGGTTTGGACACTGGCGTGGCGGGCTTGCCATTGCCACCATAGGCGCGGATGAACTCTTTGCCGCCATATGCGGCTCCAACACAGCCACAGCCGCCACCATGGGCACAGTGGCCCTCCCCCAGATGACCAAGTACGGGTATGACACCAGACTGAGCAGCGGAACCGTGGTCACGGGGGGGACCCTTGGCACGGTGATGCCCCCCAGTGTTGTCCTTATCGTTATCGGCCTTCAGACAGAGCAATCCATAATCAAACTCTTTCTGGCCGGCATCCTCCCCGCCATCCTCCTGGGCATCCTCTTTGTGCTCACCATATTCATCCTGTGCAGGCTGAGACCCGGGTACGGTCCGGCAGGACCGAAGACCAGTTTCAAGGAAAAACTCGTGTCCCTCGTGGGGGTCATAGAGGCCATTGCCATATTCGTGCTGGTAATCGGGGGGCTTTACGCCGGACTTTTCACCCCTACGGAGGCAGGTGCGGTGGGTGTTTTTTTTACCCTGCTTGTCACCATCGGGACCAGGCGGCTCACGTGGAAGGGCTTTGTCGATTCCATAAGGGATTCGCTGAAGATATCGTGCATGGTCTTTTTCCTGGTCACGGGCGCCATAATCTTCGGCCGGTTCCTGGCCGTAACCAGGCTTCCCTTTGTCATTGCGGAGCTTGCCTCGTCTCTGCCGGTCTCACCCTACGTGGTACTGGCGCTGATACTGATTATCTATCTGGTGGGGGGCTGCTTTATCGATTCCCTGGGATTTTTAGTGCTGACCATTCCCATATTTTTTCCCCTTGGAATGGCCCTTGGGTTCGATCCCGTATGGTATGCCATCATCCTGACCATGGTGACGACCATGGGGGCCATTACTCCGCCGGTTGGGGTCAACATATACGTGGTCAAGGCACTGGCCCCTGATATAGAACTGAGCACTATTTTCAAGAGCGTCAGCTTTTTTCTGCTGGCCTGTGTAGTCTGTATTATTCTTCTGATTATTTTTCCGGACATCGTCCTGCTTATTCCCAACATGGCGCAGTAGGATTGAAACTCGAAATTTGAAACCGGAAATTTGAAAAAGACCTCCGAACACGCCGTGCTCTCGTCCGTTATTGGCTGTCGGGCGATTCCGCCGCTTATGGGCAGGGCCTGGAATGTTGAGTATGGATCAGGATCGCACTTTCCAATTTCCAGTTTCAAATTTCAACTGAGGTGAAACAAGAGATGCCAAGAACTTTTATGCCTGAAATCAAGACCAATGAGGAGTTAAAACAAGTTCAACTTGAAGGCCTCAAGTGGACGGTGAACCACGCCTACGCAGGTTCCACTGCTTACAGGAAGAAGTTAGACGAGGCAGGTGTTAAACCGGGTGATATCCTCTCCCTTGACGACCTGAGAAAGCTCCCCTTCACCACGTCCAGTGATCTGCAGGAGGGTTATCCCTTCCCCCTCCTGTCTGTGCCCTTTGACCAGGTGGTGCGCATCCACGCGTCTTCGGGAACCACCGGGAAGAGGAAGGTACTCTGTTATACAGAGAAAGACATAGACGACTGGACCCATTTTTTTGCACGCTGCTACGAGATGGCGGGCCTGATCCCGGAAGACCGGGTGCAGATAGCCGTGGGTTACGGCGTGTGGACGGCGGGCATCAGTTTCCAGATGGGGTGTGAGGCATTCGGTGCCATGGCTGTTCCCGCAGGCCCGGGCAACATGGACATGCAGTGCCAGTTCCTGATCGACTTTCAGAGCACGGTTATGTGCTGTACCGCCTCCATGGGGCTCCTGTTGGCAGAGGAGGTGAACAGGCGGGGGATCAGGGACAGGATAAATCTGAAGAAGATGATATTCGGGTCTGAACGCTCCAGCGATGCCATGAGGAAGAGGATCGGTGAACTCCTGGGACTGGAACATATGTTCGATATCCCCGGGATGACCGAACTCTACGGTCCTGGCACAGGTCTTGACTGCACGTTCCACCAGGGTATCCATTACTGGGCCGACTACTACATACTTGAGATCCTGGACCCGGACACCCTTGAACCCGTGCCCGAGGGCCGGACAGGAGAGATGGTGGTCACCACGTTGAAAAAGGAAGGAGTTCCCCTGATCCGATACCGGACCAGGGACCTCACCAGGATGATCCCTGGCGAGTGTCCATGCGGATCGATCCTCCCCAGGCACGACCGTATCTTGGGCCGTTCCGATGACATGATCATATTCAGGGCGGTAAACATATACCCGGGTCAGGTTGACCATGTACTCTCAGGGATAGAAGGTATTGGAAGCGAATATCAGATCGTGCTGGAAAGGGGCGAGGACGGCCGGGACTACATGATGCTCAGGGTGGAGCAGGAACAGGGGATTGACCGGGAAAGTGCCAGGGCCTTGAGCAGCACAATCGCCGGGGAAATCAAGAAGCAGATCATGGTGAGCGCCCGTGTGGAGCTTGTGGAGTACGGTTCCCTGCCAAGGTCTGAGAGGAAAAGCAGAAGGGTTTTTGATAACCGTGACAACAGTTAATAACGAGGTACTAAGGATGATTGATTATGATTACCTGAGACCTGATAACCTTGAAGAGGCCCTCAGGCTTCTCAAAGAGTACGGCCCCAAGGCCGCAATTATAGCCGGGGGTACCGATGTGATGGTCAAGATCAGGAATACCAGAAAGGCCCCTGAGGTGCTGGTATCCATACGTGGACTTAACGATCTGAGATATATCGATAAGGCCGGTGATTACCGTATCGGGGCCCTGACCACTCACAGGATGCTGGAGGAGTCTGATCTGGTCAAGACAGAACTCTCGGCCCTTTACGACGGTGCGTCTAAGGTGGGTTCGGTGCAGGTTAGGAACGTAGCAACCATCGGGGGGAATATATGCAACGCGGCCCCGTCCGCAGACACGGCCGGGCCCCTTCTGGTGCTGGACGCCGTTGTTTTCATGGAAGGGCCTGATGGGAAACGCAGCGTGCCCATTACCGAGTTTTTCACCGGCACCTACAGGACGGTCCTGAAAAGGGAGGAGGTTCTCACCGAGATAAGAATCCCGGGTGAGATGGAGGAGTTCGGGAGCGCCTACTGGAAACATTCCAGAAGAAAGGCCATGAACCTCCCCATACTTGGTATCGCGGTCTCAGTCAAAATGGATGATCAGATCATCTCGGACGTGAGGATTGGGCTGACAGTGGCGGCCCCCACCCCGGTTCGGGCCTATAAGGCGGAAGATTTTCTCAAGGGCAGACCCCTGAGTGATGAAGCCCTGAGCGAGGCCGGCAGGATAGCAGCATCAACGGAATGCTGCTCCCTGAGAGACAGCCTGCGGGGAGAGGCCTGGTATCGTGCGGAGATAATCGAGACCTACGTCCCGAGGATGGCCAGGCTGGCTGCGGAACGAATCAGTAAAAGGAGATCAAAATGAAAAAGGTATCGATTTCATTTACCCTGAACGGGAATTCCGTAACGGCCGAGGTGCCGGAAACGTGGACACTCCTCAAGACCTTGCGGGAGTACTTCGAGCTTACAGGCGCCAAGGAAGGGTGCGGCGTGGGAGAGTGCGGGGCCTGTACGGTTATCATGGATGGCCAGGCAATCAACTCATGCCTCTGTCCCATCCCTGAAGTGGAGGGCAGATCTGTGGACACCATCGAGGGCCTGGCAGGTGAGGATGGAACCCTTCACCCCCTCCAGGACGCCTTTCTCAAGAACAACGGGGTCCAGTGCGGGTACTGCACGTCCGGGATGATAATGTCTTCCAAGGCCCTCCTGGATCAGAAGCCCGATCCCACTGAAGAAGAGATCAGAACGGCTATTGCTGGTAATTTTTGCCGTTGCACCGGGTACGTTCAGATTGTCGAATCCGTGGAAATGGCTGCAAAGGAGCTTAAATAGTGTGCGAACGAAAACCAGGATTTTTTGTTCAGATCAAGGAAGAGGATCCCGCCACGGCGGGATTAACTGCAGGAATACATTGAGTATTTCGAGGATTAAAATTTGAGTCTGACGCAGATATAGGCGAAAAAGACGGTTTTCGTTCAGACACTAAATAGAAATGGAGGAAAAAATGCCTGACAATCTGTTTGTGGGGAAGAGCATTCCAAGGACCATCGAAGCGGACAAGGTGACCGGCAAGGCGGTCTATATTGATGATCTGAAACGTCCGGGCATGCTTTACGGCAAGATACTTTACAGCAGCCACGCCCATGCCAGGATAAAGAGCATAGACACATCCAGGGCGGAGAGGCTTGAGGGTGTCAGGGCCGTCCTGACGGGCAGGGATATCCCGGACGTGCGGGTCGGTTTTCTCAAGGATCAGACGGTGCTCAAGAGGGATGTGGTCCGTCAGTACAGGGACGAGGTGGCTGCGGTGGCGGCCATTGACCCTGATATCGCCGCCGAGGCGGTCAGACTCATCAAGGTGGAGTATGAACAACTGCCGGCGGTCTTTGATCCATACGAGGCCATGAAAGAGGGCGTCCCCCTGGTCCACGAGGTGGATGCCAGGGGAAGGCCTTTAAAGAGCAACATCCTGCCCCTGCCCTGGAAATTTAAGGCCGGTGATATTGATCAGGCCAGAGAAGATTCGGCCTTCATATCAAAGGACAGGGTGAGCACCACCTGGGTAAACCAGTGCTGCATGGGAACCAGCGGATGTATTGCAGAGTTTGATCAGAACAACAACCTCACCCTGTACGATCAGACCAACGTGATCTTCGGGCACATCGGGAGGATTACCGAGTACTTCGAGCAGATCGGTCTGAGGGGTAAAAAGATAAGGGTCGTGAATCCGGTTGTGGGTGGAAGCTTCGGCACAAAGCTGGACACCGACATATATGAGTTCATCGCCATACAGCTCGCCCTTAAGACCAGAAAGCCGGTCAAGATACTCTTTGACAGGGAGGAGGAGTTCTTTGCACTGCCACCCAGGCAGCCCACCGTGTTTACCATAGAGCAGGGGTGTGACAGGGAGGGGAGGCTCCTGTTCAGGCATTGCGAGGCGGTCCTTGATAACGGGGCCTACACCTCCTGGGGCGCCACCACCCCCTCGGTCATGATCATGCCCATGTCATCGCTTTACCGGGTCCCCAACGTCTACTTCAAGGCCACCTGCGTGTATACCAACAATATCTACGCCCAGGCCATGAGGGGATACGGTAATCCCCAGGCCACCTTTGCCGTTGAGACCTCCATGGATTCCCTGGCCGAGGCCGCGGGCATTGACCCTGCCGAGTTCAGGCTCATCAACCGAAACCGCCCCGGCGACCATACCCCCATGAATCTCAAGATTACCTCGTGCGGCCTTGAGGAATGCATTACGGCGGTAAAGGAGAAGCTTGACTGGGACGAGAAAAGGGAAGAGGGGAGGGGAGTGGGCATGGCCTCCCTCATCCATGTTGCAGGCGGTGCCAGGGTCACCAAGTCAGACGGCCACGGGATCATGATCAAGTTAGATGAGTATGGGCACGTGGATGTGATCGAAAGCGGTACTGATCAGGGCCAGGGCTCTCCAACGGTCATCTCCCAGATCGTTGCCGAGGCCCTGGGGGTCAGGCCCGAGGATATCTTCCTTACCTTCGGGGATACGGCCCTCGCCCTGTGGGATGCCGGCACCCACGCCAGCAGGCACACCTTCATGGCCGGGAACGCGGCCATCGGGGCCTGCGCAAAGGCAAAGAGACAGATCCTTGAGATGGCGGTGGAGCAGATACCCAAGATCATCAAGCGGGACTTCAAGCGCAAGAAGAGAAAGGACCCCGGGTTTGTGGAGCCGGATCTGGATTTCACCCTCATTGCAAATCCCGAGGACCTGGACATCAGGGACAGGATGATCTTTCCAAAGAAGGATCCTGATCATCCCTACTTCAAGATACCCCTGACCCAGGTGCTCCGGAACGGGCTGCACGTGGGTATCGGGCAGAGCAAGGTGGTGGTTGCCGAGGAGTTTTACGACCCGCCCACGGAGATGCTCAACTGGGAGATGAAGGGGAACCTGTCCATGACCTATGCCTTCGGCACCTCGGGGGTTGAGGTTGAGGTAGATAAGGAGACGGGAGAGGTGAAAATCCTGAAACTGGTCTCTGCCCATGACGTGGGAAAGGCCATGAACCCGACGCTCCTGTTGGGCCAGATCTACGGCGCAGCATATACCGGTGTGGGTTACGGTCTGACAGAGGAGATCAAGGTGCGAAACGGAAGGGTCATGAATCCGAACTTTCGCGACTACCAGATGCTTACGGCCATGGACGTGGTGCCTATAGAGCCGGTTATTGTTGAGCCCATGGACGAGGACGGACCCTTCGGGGCAAAGGGCGTGGGTGAACCGGGTCTCGTTCCAACGGCCCCGGCCATAGCCAATGCGGTGTACAACGCCATAGGTGTGCGCATTACCGATCTGCCCATAACCCCCGAGAAGGTGCTCAAGGCCCTGAAGGAGAAGGGATAGGGGGAGAGCGGAGGTCAGAGGTCGGAGGTCGGAGGAGCAAACGATCCGGCTTGATCGTGCATCTTCGTCCAGTATCCAGTCCCGCCATGGCGGGATAACCAGCATCCAGCAAGGAGACATGCATGAGTGACAAGTTTTATCGTCTGGGTTGTGATATCGGCGGGACCTTTACCGATTTTGTGCTGCTCAACGACAGGACTGGTGAAATAAAGATAAACAAGTGCCTGACCACGCCCAGGGATCCATCGGACGCGGTTGAACAGGGCATCAGGGAACTTGAAGGGGTGACCCCTGACTTTGTGCGGGCCATGGACGAGGTGATCCACGGTACCACCCTGGTCATAAACTCCATCATCGAAAGAAAGGGGGCGAAAACCGGCCTGATTACCACCAGGGGGTTCAGGGATGTGCTGGAGTTAGGGAGGGAGATCCGGTACGCCCCTTACGATATATTCGCGGAATTCCCGGAGCCGCTCATCCCCAGACGGTTTCGCCTTGAGGTGGACGAGAGGATCAGGAGTGACGGCACGGTGATAAGGCCCCTTGACCGGGAAGAGGCCAGAGATGTGGTGCGCAGGCTCGTACAGATGGGCATGGACTCAATCGCCGTGTGCCTGCTTAACTCCTTTGAAAACCCTGCCCACGAACTCATGATAAAGGAGATCCTGAAGGAGGAGGCCCCCGGGATCTCCGTATCTATATCCTACGAGGTCCTGCCCCAGATCAGGGAGTATGAGAGGACCAGCACAACGGTCACCAACGCCTATGTGAAGCCCCTTACCGGACGCTACCTGTCCAGGCTTTCAGACAGGCTTTCATCCATCGGATTCGACGGTAAGCTTTTCATCATGCTCTCCAGCGGCGGCATCACCTCCGTTGAAACGGCAGCCGAGTTTCCGGTAAGGATCATCGAGTCAGGGCCGACTGCCGCTGTTATCTCAGGCCAGTACTACGGAAAGCTCTTTGATATATCGGAGATGTTCTGCTTTGACATGGGCGGGACCACGGCCAAGTCCTGCCTCATCCAGAAGGGCGTGGCAGGTGTCGTGCCCACCTTTGAGGTGGGCAGGGTTCAAAGGTTCATGAAGGGGAGTGGCCTGACCATACAGGTGCCCGTGGTCGATCTCATGGAGATAGGGGCCGGAGGCGGCAGCATAGCAAAGGTGAGCAAGATGGGGACCCTGCAGGTGGGACCCGAGAGCTCAGGCGCTGACCCAGGGCCCATATGTTACGGCCGCGGTGGAACCGAGCCCGGCATTACAGACGCGGACCTCCTCCTGGGCTATCTGGATGAAAACTACTTCCTTGGCGGCGAGATGAAGCTGGACAGGGAGGCGGCCAGACTGGGCATAGAAGAGAAGATAGCCCGGCCCCTGGGGGTCTCCTTTATCCAGGCGGTGTGGGGCATACACGACCTGATCAACGAAACAATGGCCGGGGCGGCCAAGACCCACATCGCGGAAAAGGGGGGCAACCCCAGGATAGTGACCGTGGTGGCCTTTGGCGGGGCCGGTCCGGTACACGCCTACGGGCTGGCCAAAAAATTAGGGGCACCCAGGCTCCTGGTCCCGCCCAATGCCGGGGTGGGATCGGCCCTGGGCTTTTTTACCGCGCCCAGGGCCTTTGATATGGTGAGAAGCCATAAGGTTGCCCTGAACCAGGCCGACTTCAAGGAGATAGAAAGGCTGTTTCAGGAGATGGAGACTGAGGGGGCAAGGACCCTGCGGAAGTCGGGGGAGGCTGAAGAGATCAGATTCGAGCGCTCCGTTGACGTGCGTTTCGTGGGCCAGGGTTCAGAGACCACTATCTCAATACCTGAAAAAGACTTTACCAGGGTGAACAGAGAGGACGTACGGAGCCGATTCGACGAGACCTACAAGAGGCTTTACGGCAGGACCTATCCCGATTCTCCTGTGGAGTTCATAAATTTCAAGATCAGGGCCAGCCTGCCGGAACGGCTCCTTGAGTTACCCAAGGCCGATCCACCATCCAGGGGTGTATCCCTTGCAGATGCGGTAAAGGGAGAGCGTCAGGCCTATTCAGGTATGGTCAAGGAGTTCATCCCCTACACGGTCTACGATCGGTACAAACTCTTCCCCGGCGCCGAGTTTCAGGGCCCGGCCATTGTAGAGGAGAGGGAATCAACGGTTATTGTGGGGGAGGATGCCTCCGTGTCCGTGGATGACTATGGGTTTTTGTGGATCGAGATGAATCAGGCCTGAGGTGCAGGGGGTCAGGGGAAGTTTGACCGGCAGATTTCACGGGATTAAACCGTGTGTTTATTCAGGAGGTTAAGACATGGGAGATCTATTTGATCCCATTACACTGGAGATACTGTGGCGCAGGCTCATATCCATTGTGGACGAGGCAGACACAACCGTGGCCCGCACCGCCTTTTCGAGCCTGCTCCGCGACGCCCACGATTATACCTGCATGTTTACGGATCGGCATGGAAGGGAACTGGCACAGGGCTCTTTTGCCACCCCTGGACAGTCCGGGGCAATGGCCTTAGGGATAAAGAACCTTGTGAGGAAACTCCCCGAGGGCGGTTTCGGACCTGGTGACGTGTATATCACCAATGACCCCTGGGCCCTGGCAGGGCACCTGAACGATATCTGCGTCATGAGCCCCATCTTCTACAGGGGTGACCTGGCCGGATGGACCGCATGCGTGTTTCACCACTCGGACATCGGGGGCAGGGTCTCATCGGACAACCACGACGTATTTGAAGACGGCCTGTTCATACCTCTGGTCAAGCTGGAAGAGGCAGGCAAACTGAACCCTGCAGTTATGGAAATGATCCAGTGGAACGTTCGTACCCCCGAGGAGGTGACAGGCGACATCCGTTCACAGATAGCTGCCAACCACGTGTGCACCGAAAAGATCTGCCAGATGCTCGATGAGTACGGACTGGAGGGCCTGGACGACCTGGCGGACGAGATCATCGGCCGTACCGAGAGGAGCATGAGGAGCGCCATCCGCAAGGTCCCTGACGGACTCTACAGTGCGAAGGGCATTGTGGAGCAGATGGAGGGGAAGGGTGACCTGATCATCAATGTGGCGGTCAGGGTGCAGGGAGACGGCATAAGCGTTGACCTGGAAGGTTCTTCACCCCAGGTGGACTGGGGGGGTAACGTGGTCTACAACTTCACCTATGCCTACGTGTTTATGGCCATGAAGAGCATGTTTGACCCCGACATCCCCAACAACGACGGCTGCGCCGAGCCCATCGCCATGACGGCCCCCGAGGGAAGCGTTGTGAACTGCAGGTTCCCGGCGGCCGTGGCCGCCAGGATGCAGATCGGGCACTTCTTAACGGAGATCATCTACAGGGCCATGGCAGAGGCCCTGCCCGACCGTGTTATCGCTGGAAGCGGCGGGACCCCGGCCACCATGAACGTGTTTTACGGCAAACGTCACGACTCAACGCCCTGGCACGCTGTCATCATCCGCGGGGGCGGCATGGGCGCAAGCGCCAACAACGACGGTTATTATCATTATATTTTTCCCGCCAACGGGGCCAACACCCCCGTGGAGATATTTGAGAGCGATACACCCCTCTTAGTGGAAAGGAGGGAGCTGTTGACCGACTCCGGAGGTCCGGGAAAACAGATGGGAGGACTGGGCAGAAGGGTGGTCTTCAAGGTCCCTGACGACGAGTACGCGCCTATCCCTCCTGTCAACCTGGGCATACAGTCAGGGCGGTTCCGCTACCCTCCTGAAGGCCTTTTTGGAGGCAAGGACGGGGCCAGGGCCCGGTTTCTGATTAACGACAGGGACGGCAACCCTTATGGGCTGACCCAGTTTGGACCGGGAGACGTGGTCACCATGGACAGCGCGGGTGGGGGCGGGTACGGAGACCCTCTGGAACGGGATATCGCCCTTGTTCAGAGGGACGTGGCCGACGGATACGTGAGCGTTGAGCGGGCCGGATCGGACTACGGCGTTGTAATCGACCCCGCTACTCTGAAGGCGGATGAAAAGGGGAGTGCGGAGCTGCGGGCCGGCCTGAAGGGAGGGAAATGACCAAAGTCAAAAATCAAACTTCAAACCACTTTAGGCACTTCGAACTTTAGATCACTTTAGGCACTTCCAATGAAACGCCTGATCTACCTTGATAACGCGGCCACCTCCTTTCCCAAACCCCCCGAAGTCATGGAGGCCATGCTCCATTTCATGAAGGACGTGGGGGCCAATCCAGGCAGGTCAGGCCATTACAGGGCGGTTGAGGCGGACCGGATCGTCAGGGGGGCAAGGGAGTCGGTTGCCAGGCTATTCAACATCCCCAAGCCCGATCAGATCGTTTTTACCATGAACGTTACAGAGGCCCTGAACGTGGTGATAAACGGTTTTCTCAAGCAGGGCGACCACGTCATAACCACATCCATGGAACATAACTCGGTCCTGCGCCCACTGAGACATCTGGAAAAGATCGGGACCATTACTCTCTCCATAGTCCAATGCGATAACAGGGGCCGTCTCGACCCCAGGGAAATCCCTCCCCTCATAGGCAAAAACACCGCCCTGATGGTGCTGAACCAGGCCTCCAACGTATGCGGAACAATACAGGACGTAAGGGCGGTCAAACGGGCCATAGGGGAGATTCCCCTTCTCCTGGACGTGGCCCAGACCGCAGGCTGCTTTCCCATAGACGTGGAGGCCGACGGCATCGATTTTCTGGCCTTCACAGGCCATAAGGCCATGCTGGGTCCACAGGGCACGGGGGGGCTGTACATCAGGGAAGGACTCAGTCTGGAACCCCTCACCCGGGGGGGCACGGGGAGCGTTTCAGAAGAGGAGTTTCAGCCCGGGTTCATGCCGGACATGCTTGAGAGCGGTACCAGGAACAACGTGGGTATCGCGGGGCTTGGTGCTGGCGTGGATTTTGTCCTCCGCCAGGGCGTCTCCCAGATCATGGAGCATGACCGTACCCTTACAGCCGCTCTGCTCTCCGCCCTCCATGACGTGGCCGGCGTTACGGTTTACGGTCCCCTGAACGCCCGGGAGCAGACCTCCACCATATCGATCACCTTTGACAGCCTTCTGCCCCCGGGCGCCAGGTACGATTACGGCGGTTGCGGGGCCGTGAATCTGGGGCTCATGGAAGAGGATATATACCCTGCCGAGGCCGGGAGTATCCTGAACACTGAGTACGATATCCTGGTGAGGACCGGTCTTCACTGCGCTCCCATTGCCCACAAGACCCTCAAGACCTTCCCTGAAGGCACGGTCAGGATCAGCATGGGTTATTTCAATACCCTTGAAGAGGTGGAGATAGTGGCGGCCGCAATAAGGAGGATAGCCTCCAGGGAGTACTCGTAAATCCGGCGCCCCGTGTCTCAGACAAGGGAACGGCCCTGACGTTTCTGCGGTCAAAAAGGTCAGGAAGGCCTCAATCTGCCTTTTACCCATAATATCGCGGGGATGGGTCTTGCCTCCATGGTACCTGATATAGCGCATGATCTAATCGTAATAGGTTTGTTCGGTGCGATAGGAGTAGTGGTGATATCGCAGGACCTGTCAAACCTGATCCATGAGCCTGAGTTTAGGATCCGGTCGGAATTTTTTTGCATTTTCCATGCTATCAATGCCCCCATGTAATATATGGAAAAGTTAATCGGGTTTTTTTCATATTTTACCTTGTAATATGATAATAGGTGGACTTTTTTCCATGCTATAAGGGCAATACATGGAAAAGTTTCCACCTATACTGACCGTTAGGGAGGGAAAAAAGTGTAATGGTGACTGTATCCTTTTTGTTTAGAAAACCAAAATTGCCCATAATATGCGATATTGATAAATATGTGATTGCTGCAAAGTCTATATCCGGCTTTGAAAAGCAGCTATCGGCATATGATATCTGCAAAGAGTCTCGATATCCAATAATCGATATCGCTGGGGAAGGCTGGTCATTTTATCCTGAGCATATGGTAATATCCCCGCTCACAATGAAAAAGAAATGGTTTAAAAAGGAGGTAATTGCTATGTTTAACAATCGGAAAAACACCACCTCCAATGTAACCTATAGCGAAAAATCGATTTCTGCTAAGCGGTATGATGAAATTTTTCAAGATATCGTAGGG
>DREN01000255.1 GCA_011051075.1 Deltaproteobacteria bacterium
CTACTATTTCAGGATGTTATGGCTTTTCAAATGCTGACTGTCCAATTTTCAAGGCAATCATGGGTATGATCAGTCATAACAACGACTTAACCACTCAACTACTTAACCACTTAACGATGTCTGGACTAAGTTAAAAAGATATTTTCCTGGCGCGCTCTCAGTCTTTGCGCGAAAATAATATATTACGAGACCATCAAGGTCGAACCGCGTAATAAAACCTTCTTCTTGAAAATGGTAATTGCCCATGGCTTTCAGGCTGGAGATCAGGTTAAAGGGTGAGCTGGCAGACGCAGAGGGTGCCGGTGTCAGGCGTAAGGCAAGGGAGTATTTCGGGTTCGTGGTGGATGATGTCCGGGTGATCAGGGTCCTTACCATGGACGCCCATCTGGGGCCTGAACAGTTGGAACGGATACGGACGGAGATTTTTACCAACCCGGTCACTGAAGAATCCTCCTACTCCCCCATGGCGCGGGACTTTGACTGGCTCATCTGGATAGGCTTTCGTCCGGGGGTGAGGGATACGGCCGGGAGCACGGCGGCCGAGGCCGTGGAGGACCTCCTGAGGGTCCGCTTCGGGGCCGACGAGGCCATTTACACCTCAAGGCTCTACGAGATCAGGGGTGACCTTGAAAAGGAACAGGTCAACAGGATCGCGGCCGACCTCCTTGCCAATGAGGTTATCCAGCAGTGGAAGATATTTTCCAGGGACGACTGGGACCAGGACAGGGGCATAGGTCTCCTGGTCCCCAGGGTGATACTTGACCACGAACCAGAGGTGAGCACCCTGTCTATAAGGAGCGACGAGGAACTGAAAAAGATATCCGACGAGCGGAACCTGGCCCTCCAGGAAAGGGATATTCCCGTTATCCGGGCCTATTTTCTCAGGGAGGAGATCCAGAAGGAGAGAAAGAGGGTGGGGCTGGATCTCCCCACCGATGTGGAGTTGGAGTACATCTCCCAGGCCCGAAGCGATCACTGCAATCACAACACCTTCAGGGGCCTTTTCAGGTACCACGACCTTTCAACGGGTGAGAGGAAGATAGTCGACAGCCTGTTCAGAACGTGCATTGAGGAGCCCACTCTGAAGATCAAGGAGGAAAAGGACTGGGTAATTTCGGTCCTGTGGGATAACGCAGGGGTAGGCCGGTTTGACAATGATAACTACTATGTGATTACCGGGGAGACCCACAACAGTCCCTCCAATATGGAGGCCTATGGCGGCGCCATTACCGGGATCGTGGGGATCTACAGGGATCCCATGGGGACGGGGAAGGGATCAAAACTTATCCTGGGCATGTACGGCTACTGCGTGGGCCACAGGGATTACCATGGCGACCTGACACCTCACCTCCATCCCAGGCGTCTCCTTGACGGGATCATCGAGGGGGTAAGGGACGGGGGAAACAAGAGCGGTATCCCCACCCCGTTCGGGCTGCTCCTCTTTGACGAGAGTTACACGGGAAAGTGCCTCGTCTTTGTGACCACCATGGGGATAATGCCCTCCATGGTAGGGGGGAGGTCGTCCCATGAGAAGACCACCATGCCCGGAGACCTCATAGTCATGTCAGGGGGAAGGGTGGGCAAGGACGGTATCCACGGGGTCACGGCCGCGTCCGAGACCTACAGCGAGCACACCCCGGCGGGACACGTACAGATAGGAGACCCCTACACCCAGAAAAAGATGCACGACTTCCTCCTGGAGGCCCGGGACGAGGGTCTCATCGCCTTCATCACCGATAACGGGGGCGGAGGCCTCTCCTCATCGGTGGGGGAATCGGCCCGTTTCAGCAACGGCTGCAGGGTGGAACTGGACAAGGTGCCCCTCAAATACCAGGGCCTTGATCAGTGGGAGATCTGGGTCTCCGAGTCCCAGGAACGGATGACCATAGCGGTAAAACCGGAGCACCTTAAGAGGTTCATGGAACTTTCAGAGAGGCACTCCGTTGAAAGTACCGTCATAGGGGAGTACACCGACTCAGGCTTCCTCCACCTGACCTACGGGGGAAAGACCTGCGCCTATGTGAGGATGGATCTCCTGGAGTCTGATTTTCCCCAGTGGGAATTTGACGCCCAGTGGATTCCCCCGGAGATGAGGGGGCTCACCGAGCCTGTGTTCACCGAGCCTGCGGATCAGGGCGCCCTCCTCCATGCCATGCTGTCCCGGGCCAACATATGCGACCGGGGCTGGATAGCAAGGCAGTACGACCATGAGGTCCAGGGGACAAGCGTCATAAAGCCCGTGGTGGGCAGAAACAGGGATATCCCCTCGGACGCGGCGGTCATAAGGCCCGTACTGGATTCTGAACGGGGCGTGGCGGTTTCCCAGGCCCTGAACCCCTTTTACTCCAAGATAGACACCTACCACATGACCTCCGTCACCATGGATGAGGCGGTGAGGAGGGTCTTGGCCGTGGGCGGAGATCCCGACCATCTGGGCGGGGTGGATAACTTCTGCTGGCCCACCGTTGAATACGATCCGGTCAGGAACCCGGACGGAAGGTACAAGGCCGCTCAACTGGTAAGATCATGCCTGGCCCTGAGGGACTACTGCCTGGCCTACCGGATTCCCCTCCTTTCAGGCAAGGACAGCATGTATATCGACGGGAGCCTGAAAGGCCCCTTTGGTGAAAGACGCAAGGTCTCGGGACTGCCCACCCTTCTCTTTACCGTATCCAGCGTGATCAGCGACATAAAGATGTGCGTAACCATGGATGCCAAGTTCCCCGGGGACCTGGTCTATGTCCTGGGCCAGACCCGGGATGAACTGGGGGGGAGCGAGTTCTACCAGATGATGAACCAGGTGGGTCTCAAGGTGCCCGAGGTTGATGCGGAGGGACTCTGGCCCCAGTATCTGGCCCTCCACAGGGCCATATCCCGGGGCCTGATCTCATCCTGCCACGCGGTTTCACGGGGGGGACTTGCAGTACACCTGGCCCTGGTGGCAATGGCAGGGGAATTAGGGATGGAGACTGATCTCTCCCTCTTTCCCGCCTCTCCCGGGCTTACTCCCACCCGGCTTCTTTACTCGGAATCGGCAGGCAGGTTCATCGTCACGGTTGCCCCCGGGAAAGGGGAGGAGTTCGAGGGGCTCTTCTCCGGCATGCACCTTGAACGGGTGGGCTCGGTCACTGAATCGCCCCTGTTCGTTATAAGATCGGACAAGGGCGAACCTCTTATCAGGGAAGACATATTTAAACTGAAGGCATCATGGAAAAGCCCTTTCGGAGATCTCATATGACACGTGTAAAGGCGCTGGTCCTCACGGGCTACGGGCTCAACTGCGATTATGAAACCGATTTCTCTCTGAGATCAGCGGGCGCTGAGTCCACGAGGGTTCACATCAACGAGCTGATCGCGGGCCAAAAGGATGGGACCCGAATCAGGCTCATGGACTATCATATCCTGGTCTTCGGAGGCGGGTTCAGCTGGGCCGACGACCACGGGGCCGGTGTCCTTATGGCCTCCAAGCTTAGACATCATCTGGGAGGAGATATCGAGGAGTTCGTTGAGAAGGGCAACCTGGTCATCGGAATATGCAACGGTTTTCAGACCCTGGTCAACCTGGGTCTCCTCCCCGGTTTCGGCGGACAGTACAGAGAGCGCAGTGTGGCCCTGACCTACAACGATTCGGGCAACTTCATCGACACCTGGGTCAGGCTCAGGGTCAACCCCGCCTCCCCATCGATTTTCACCAGGGGCCTCTCAGCCCTGGAACTCCCGGTGAGGCACGGTGAGGGAAAGTTCTACGCCTCCGACCATACCCTTGAAAGGCTTTTTGAGAGCAATCAGGTGGTGCTTCAGTATGCCGATGAAAGGGGAGAGGCGGCGGGCCTGGCCTGGCCCCATAACCCCAACGGGTCTCTTAGGGACATTGCCGGCATATGTGACTACACGGGCCGGGTCTTCGGTCTGATGCCCCACCCGGAGGCCTTCAACCACTTCACCAACCACCCATCCTGGACCACCCGGAAAGAGGCCCTTGCCCGTGAGGGCAAGGGGCTTTCCGGAGAACGGGGAGAGGGGATCACCATCTTCAAAAACGCGGTTGAGCATATCAGGCAGACCGGTTAGCCCTGGATGCCCGGTCCCTGCTCAAAGACCACCTCCCCGTCCACCGCATCCACCATCACATTATCCCCCTCCTTTACAGAGCCCTCCAGGATCTTCACCGCCAGGGGGTCCTGGATATGGCGCTGGATGGCCCTCTTGAGGGGCCTTGCGCCATAGACCGGGTCAAAGCCCGCGTTGGCAAGGAACTCCCGGGCCCTGTCGGTGAGTGTCAGGGTTATCTTGCTGCCCTCAAGCCGCCGGGCCAGCAGGTCGATCTGGATCCCCACAATCTTCTTTATCTCCTCGGGACCCAGGGCCTTGAATATGACGATATCGTCTATGCGGTTCAGGAACTCAGGCTTGAAGGTGGCGCGGAGTACCTCCATGACCTTTCTTTCCATCTCAGCGGTGTCCCTGCCCTCCATCTCCTGGATAAGGTTGCTCCCCACGTTGGAGGTCATGATCAGGACCGTGTTCTTGAAGTCCACGGTGCGTCCCTTGCCGTCGGTCATGCGGCCGTCGTCCAGGATCTGGAGAAGGGCGTTGAACACGTCCGGGTGGGCCTTTTCGATCTCGTCAAAGAGAACCACCGAGTAGGGGTGCCGCCTGATGGCCTCGGTGAGGTAACCCCCCTCGTCGTATCCCACGTATCCCGGAGGTGCGCCTATGAGCCTGGCCACCGAGTGTTTTTCCATATACTCGGACATATCGATGCGGACCATATACTGCTCGTCGTCAAAGAGGAACTCGGCCAGGGCCCTGGCCAGCTCGGTCTTGCCAACGCCCGTGGGTCCCATGAATATGAACGACCCTATGGGCCTGTTGGGGTCCTGAAGCCCTGAACGGGCCCGGCGCACCGCGTTTGCCACTGCAACTATGGGCTTTTCCTGGCCCACCACCCTCTGGGCCAGTCTTTCCTCCATCTTGAGGAGCTTCTCCTTCTCTCCCTCCAACATGCGCGAGACAGGTATCCCGGTCCACTTGGCCACCACCTGGGCGATATCCTCGCTGTCCACCTCCTCCTTGAGCATCTTCTGGTCCAACTGGAGCTCGCCCAGCTTGCTGTTTTCCTGCTCAAGGGTCTTTTCAAGCTCAATGAGGGTGCCGTACTTGAGTTCGGCGGCCTTGGCCAGGTTGCCCTCCCGCTCCGCTATCTGGGCCTCTGACCGGGTGGACTCAAGCCTTTCCTTGATCTCCCTTATCTTGGAGATGGTCTCCTTTTCCCTTTTCCAGTGGGCCATCATCTCTTCTGTCTGGGCCTTGAGCTGTGAAAGCTCCTCCTTGATCTTCTTGAGCCGGTCCCTGGAACCTGGGTCCTTCTCCTTTTTCAGGGCCTCCTTCTCGATCTCCAACTGGGTGATCTTCCTCTGAACCGCGTCTATCTCAGCGGGCATGCTGTCGATCTCTATCCTCAAACGGGACGTGGCCTCATCTATGAGGTCTATGGCCTTGTCCGGAAGGAACCTGTCGGTGATATACCTGTGAGAAAGGGTGGCCGCGGCCACAAGGGCCGAGTCCTTGATCCTTACCCCGTGATGGACCTCATACTTCTCCTTGAGGCCCCGGAGGATGGAGATGGTGTCCTCCACAGAGGGCTCTTCCACCATCACCGGCTGGAACCTCCTTTCAAAGGCCGCGTCTTTTTCAATATACTTCCTGTACTCCTTGATGGTGGTGGCGCCCACGCACTTAAGCTCCCCCCGTGCAAGGGCGGGCTTGAGCATGTTGGAGGCATCCACCGCCCCCTCGGCCGCGCCGGCCCCCACCAGGGTGTGCATCTCGTCTATGAAGAGGATGATCTGGCCCTGGGAGTCTGTCACCTCCTTGAGTACCGCCTTGAGCCTGTCTTCAAACTCTCCCCTGTACTTTGCGCCGGCTATGAGGGCACCCATATCCAGGGCCACCACCCTCTTGTCTTTCAGGGTTTCCGGGATATCGCCCTGTATGATCCTCTGGGCCAGGCCCTCCACTATGGCGGTCTTGCCCACCCCCGGCTCTCCTATGAGGACGGGATTGTTCTTGGTCCTCCTGGAAAGTACCTGTATGACCCTCCTGATCTCGTCATCACGGCCGATTACCGGGTCCAGGTCCCCCTTCTGCGCGATGGCGGTCAGGTCCCTGCTGAAACGCTCCAGGGCCTGATACTTGTCTTCCGGGTTCTGGTCCGTAATCCTCTGTCCACCACGTATGTCAACTAGGGCCTTGAGTATGGTATCCCTTGTGATCCCGGCCCCCGCGAGAATGGCTGCCGCATCCCCGGTCCCTTCGTCTGCCGCGGCCAAGAGGATATGCTCCAGGCTGACGAATTCGTCCTTTACCTGCTCGGCCTCCAAAAAGGCCTTGTCCAGGACGGCCTTGGCGCGCTGGGACAGGTAGGCCTGTCCGTATCCGGCCCCGGAGACCTTGGGCAGCTTTTCAAGGGCCGCGTCAAAAGAGCCTATGAGCTGGTTCTGATCAGCCCCGATCTTTCCAAGGAGGGGCGGAATCACCCCTTCCCTCTGTTCCAGAACCGCCCTCAATAGATGTTCGGGCTCTATCTGCTGGTGTCCGAGCCTCTCCGCCATCTGCTGGGCGGCCTGTATTACTTCCTGTGCCTTCAGGGTGAATTTGTCGAATCGCATATCTTTTTCCTCCAAAGGGAGTTTATTTCAAATGATCTTCATGGTCTTGTAAAAGGTCGTTTTTTACCACACAGAACACACAGAGCGCACAGAGGTCTTGTTGCTCTCAGTGGTGCCTGAGCTCTCCGCGGTGAATCTGCCGTAAAACCTTCAAATCAGAGGTCAGGCGGTTTGATGGTCTCCACCCGGTTTCAATTTTCCAAGATCTTTGGCAGGTTTTTTGCGCAGCATTTGAAAATTAAGTTCCGTTGAAGATGTTGTCAAGTTGGGGCAAGGGGTTCATAATGGGTTGATCATGGAGAGAAGTTGGCGTAAGCTCTACAGTATCGGATATGAGAAATCCCCCTCTTCAGGAAACCGCGGGCCCATGGTGTGGGGAGGGGTAGGACTGAGGCGCAAGGCGCCGGGCACATCAAAAAAATATTTTTTCTGAAATAATCGGTTACCTTTGCGAGCTTTGCGACTTTGCGCGAGGTTTAGGCTTTTAATGGAGGGATTCCTGAATGGTACTGGAAACGGTCTTGTTTGAAAGGGACGGCCCTGTGGGCATTATCAGGCTGAACCGTCCGGAGAGGATGAACGCGGTCATCGAGCAGATGTACCTTGATCTTCAGGCGGTCCTGGACAGGGTCCTGGAAGACCGGTCTCTAAGGGCGGTGATCCTGACCGGCACCGTCTGGAAGAGGCCGGATGGAGACAAGCAGGCCTTCTGCGCAGGCGCTGATCTCAAGAAGCACTCCGCAGGGGAGCGGTCCCCGTGGCAGCGGAGGGAGTATATCCTTCTCGCCCACGAAACCACCCGGCGGATCTATGGGTTTCCAAAGCCGGTGATAGTGGCCGTTAACGGTCCTGCCAGGGGGGCCGGGGCGGAGATGGCCCTGAACGGCGATTTCCTGATAATGGCCCACAGCGCTACCATCGGGTTTCCCGAGACCGGTCTCGGCACCTTTGTGGGGGGCGGCGTGACGTTCCACCTGCCTGGTATGGTGGGCCTGATGAAGGCCAAGGAGCTGGTCTATACGGGAAGGATCCTCACCGGTCGTGAAGCCGTGGATTTGGGGATGGCCCTTAGATCCGTTCCCCTGGAGGACCTCATGCCCGAGGCCCTGGCCCTTGCCTGGGAGGTGGCGGAGAAGGCCCCCATTTCCATTGGATTTGCCAAGAAGCTCATGCAGGAGGCGCCTCACAGGGACCTGGATACGGTGCTCCTTGCCGAATCAGAGGCCATTTTGGCCTGCATGAATACCGAAGACTGGCGCGAGGGGATCAGATCTTTTGCTGAGAAACGGAAACCGGAATTCAGGGGGAAGTAGCCCATGAGCCTAAAAAACGTCCTTGACGCCTCATCCGTTGCCGTTGTGGGCGCATCCAGGAAGGAGACCAAGCGGGGATATCAGGCCGTAAAGACCCTGATCGAGGAGAAGTTCGAGGGGCAGATATACCCTGTGAACCCCAAGGAGGAGAGCATCCTGGGTCTTCGCTGCTACCCCAGGGTGTCAGATATCGAGGCGCCCGTTGACATGGCGCTTATTACAACACCTGCCGGGACCATCCCCGAGATCCTCGTTGACTGCGGCAAAAAGGGTGTGGCAGGGGCCGTAATTATTGCGGGCGGCTTTGCCGAGGCGGGTGAGGATGGGCAGGACCTGCAGGGCCGCATCGTGGAGATAGCGAGAAAGAACAATATCCGGATCATCGGACCCAACACCTCCGGCATGATGAACCTGAGGAAGAACCTGAACCTGGTGGGTCTGAGAGACGTGCCCAGGGGTCGCATAGCCCTGGTATGCCAGAGCGGGAACATGGCCCTTGCCCTCATCACCGAGGCCTCCATCAAGAGCCAGCAGGGGTTTTCCTACTACGTGGGAATCGGTAATGAGGCGGACCTGAAGTTCCACGAATATCTTGAGTTCTTCCAGGATGATCCGAACACCACCGCCATTCTCATGTATGTGGAGGGTATGCGTGACGGCCGGAAGTTCCTTCAGCAGGCCTACCAGACTACCCGCAGGAAACCGATTGTAATGCTCAAGAGCGGTCGGTCGGCCACAGGCAAACTCTCTGCCGGGTCACACACCGGGGCCCTGGCCGGTATGTCAGAGGTGGCGAGGACCGCCTTCAGGAGGGCGGGTATCGTTGTCATTGATAATTCGGACGAGCTTTTTCCCTCTGCCGAGACCCTTGCAAGCCTCCCCCATATCCGGAATAACCGTATAGCCGTACTTGCGGACGGGGGAGGACACGCCACCATCGCTTCTGACAACCTCACCGATTTAGACGTGGATATCCCCCCTCTGGAGGAAAAGATTAGGGAAAGACTGCGCAGGATCCTCCCTGCCGGGGCATCGGTGCGCAACCCGGTGGATATAGCGGGCGGAGCCGATGAAAACCCGGGCATATTTGCCGACTGCGCTGAAATACTCCTCCACGACGCCCAGATAGGGGGGCTTCTGATCGTGGGTCTCTTCGGGGGCTATAATATACGCTTTGCTCAGAGCCTGGCCTTTGTAGAAGAGGACGCTGCCCACCGAATGGGAAAACTGGTCAAGGCCACCCGCAAGCCGATCATCGTTCACAGCCTGTACAACTTTGCCAGGCCCCACTCCCTGGATCTTCTGCGCTACTACAACATCCCTGTGTATGATTCTCTGGAGGTTGCCTGCAAGTGCATGGCCTGCCTGTCGGAATATGGCCATTACCTGCGCAGCTATCACGCCAGGGAGAAGTTCGTGTTCAGCAAGGGGCGCAAATCCCGACGCCGGGGCCGCGAGATATTCAGGAGGGCAAGGGAAGAAGGGCGGGAGGCCCTGTACGAACATGAGGCCAGGGAGCTGATCGGCCTGCACGGTGTACCGGTCTCCCGGACATACCTGGCCCTCTCAGAGGACGACGCGGTTCAGGCGGCCCGGGATATTGGCGGGCCTGTGGCCTTGAAGATCGTTTCCCCCGACATCCTCCATAAGACCGAGGCCGGGGGCGTGAGGCTGAACCTGAAGACAGCCTCAGAGGTAGGCGAGGCCTACAGGGCAATAGTTGAAGGGGCCGGGAAGTACGATCCCCATGCCAGGATAGCCGGGGTCCTGGTGGAGGCCATGGTGGAGGAGGGTCTGGAGGTCATTGTGGGCACCAAGATCGATGACCAGTTCGGACCTGTAATCATGTTCGGCATGGGCGGGATCATGGTGGAGCTCCTCAACGACGTGGTATTCCGGGTACTCCCCATCTCGGAACGTACGGCCAGGAGGATGATCGAGAAGATCCGCTCTGTCCGGCTCTTAAACGGGTTCAGGGGGAGGCCCCCGGTTGACAAGAGGGCCATAAAGGAACTCCTCCTGACCGTTTCAGAGATCGTGGGCTCCTACGAGGATATCCAGGAGATAGATCTGAACCCGGTGATCGTCCACGACAAGGGCCTGAGTATTGCGGACGCCAGGATTATCCTTCGGAAGGATAAGGGGTCCAACAACTGGTAGGCCTTGGCACGGACCCTCGTGGAGTGAGCACGGGTCCCAGCCTCGAAGTCCCTCTCACAGGGGGATAGGCCTTGTGCGGCTGAAGCCGCACCTACATCTAATCCCTAAATCCCTCAATCCCTAAATTCAATAACAGATCCCCACATGGGTGCCAGGTCTATATGACCATACCTGAAAGGTCAGACCGGTACTCCATGAAAAACCGGTAGAAGGCGGCCAGGACCAGGGCGTGGGTTATCTCTCCGTCGCGGATCAGGCGGGGGATCACCTTTACAGGCCGGAGCACCACCTCTATATCCTCCCTCTCATCCTGGCGCTGCGGCCCCACGGGAAACACGTCCTTTGCCAGGAAGGTGTGGCACTGGTTGTTCTGTATGGCCGGGTTGGGGTGGACCGCGCCCAGGGAAAGGACCTCCGATGCCCTGTACCCGGTTTCCTCCAAGAGCTCCCTCTCCGCCGCCTTTTCCGGGGTGTCGGAGTCTTCCACAAGCCCGCCCGGGATCTCCAGTGTGACCTGACCTGTGCCGTGGCGGTACTGCCGCACCAGCACCACATCCTGTTCAGGGGTCAGGGGGATCACGTTCACCCAGGGCGAGGACTCCAGGATGTAGAAGCTGTGCTCCCTTCCGGTACGGGGAGACAGGGCCCTGTCCGTGCGTATGCCGAACACCCTGTACGAGTAGTCTCTGGTGCTGGAGATGACCCTCCACGGTCGCGGATATGATTCGGCTGTACCCGGGCCGGCGGGCCGGGAACGGGATATGGGTTTTGAACCCGGTTGTTTCATTTTTCGCCTTTCTTCATGAGGGCCTGGGGTGATTTGGCCCTGTCCTGTTTTTCCATGAGCCGTTTTCAAGCGGCCTCACCCCGGAAGCCCCCCTGCTGAAGAAGCGACCGATATCCGACAAATCGTGGGTGAGCGGGATATTGGGGAGGCTCTCGAGAAAGAACCTGCCGTACCTGCTGGTCATGATCCTGACATCCAGGACGGCAAGTATCCCCCTGTCAGATCCCTTCCTTATGAGCCTGCCCAGACCCTGTTTAAGGGTGATGATAGCCGAGGGGATCTGGTACTCCATGAAGGGATTGCCGCCCCTGCTCCTTATGGAGTCGATCCTGGCCCCCACTATCGGTTCTCCCGGGGACTCAAAGGGGAGCTTGTCTATGATCAGGCAGCTCAGGGCCTCGCCAGGCACGTCAACTCCCTGCCAGAAGGATCCGGTCGCAAAGAGGACCGAGTGGAGGTCCCGCCTGAACGAGTCTAAAAGGACCGACCGGGGGGCCTGGCCCTGCCTGTAGATGGTAAAGGGGAGCCTGTCTTTAAGGGTCTGATGCACCACGCTCAGGTTGTGGTAGCTGGTGAAGAGTACCAGTCCCCTTCCATCTGTGCGTTTCAGTATCTCTAAGACCTCCTCTGCGGCCCTTGAACCAAAATGGGGGGAGGCCGGGGAGGGAAGGCCCCTGGGTATGTAGAGCAGGGTCTGGGTTTCAAAGTGGAAGTGTGAAGGGCAGATCTCCTGAAGGGTCCTGTGGGGAAGGCCTAAACGTGACCGGATGTAGTCAAAGCTCCCGTTCGTCGCCAGGGTCGCCGAGGTGAATACCACGGTCCGGACCTTTTGGTACAGGAGTTCGGTCATCCACCCGGATATATCCAGGGGGGAGGAGTGGAGGATCAGGGTTTTCTTGCGGCGTTCAAACCAGTTGAGCCAGTTCTCTCCCCTGTGCCTGAGGATCTCTTCAAGGAGGTCGTGCATCTCCCTGGCCCTGTCCAGGAGGACCTGCACAGGGGGGCTCTTGAGGCGTGCCAGGTCCGGATTTTCGTAGATGGACCTGAGTCCCCTTCTCACCTGGCCCACAGGCCCCTTGCCAAGATCGGCGAGGGCCTTCTGATTGAGCCTCCCCTTTTCTTCACCTTTTTCAAAGGCCCCTCTCAGGAGCCCAATGCCTGCCTGTATGGAGTCTATCCCCCTTTTCATGGGGCCCTTTTCCGCCCCGCGTGTCCTGGCCGTTTCCCTCTTGAGATCGGCTGTAAGGTCTGTGATCTGTCTGGTGCTGATGCTCTCCCCCAGGTAGGACGTGGCTATCCCCTCCACGGTGTGGGCCTCATCGAAGACAGCGACCTGGAACCGGGGTATGATCTCTCCAAACCCTCCCCTCTTTACCTTCATGTCTGCAAAAAAGAGGTGGTGGTTTACGATGATAATTCTGGCCTTTGCCGCCCTTGCGCGGAGCCTACCCAAGAAACATCGGTCCAGATCCGGGCATTCCGATCCGAGGCACTGCTCGGACGAGGACGAGAGGAGATTCCAGAGGGTATCGTCGTCGCCCAGCCACGGGATCTCTCCACGATCTGCAAACTCCGTCTTAATGAGCCATTGCCTGAGTCTGTCAATGTTTTCAGCCCTGGTGGTCTTGAGGAGCGTGGTCTGGGAAATGTACTGGTGGTATTTGTGGAGGCAGAGGTAGTTCTCCCGGCCCTTCATCATGACGGAATCGGTCTTGAGGCCGGCGGTCCTGTTCAGGAGGGGGATGTCCTTGAGATAGATCTGTTCCTGAAGATTCTTTGTACCGGTGGATATGACACTCTTCTTGTTGCTCAGGATGACCGGTACAAGATAGCCGAAGGTCTTGCCCGTGCCCGTGCCCGCCTCTATGAGGGCCGGTTTCTCCCCCTTTATGGCCTCTTCTATGAGGAGTGCCATGCGGAGCTGGGAGGGCCGGAACTCGAAGTTCTTCAGGGACCTGGCAAGTATGCCCCCTGCCCTTAATACGTCTTCAACTGTGGGGTATGGTGTTGGCATAGCTCGAGGGAAGGCTGCTCATCTTACCCGTTTCTCATGGCCTGAAACGAAGCTCCAGGTTCATGTCCGAGGCAAGGACCGAGATCTCCTCCTTTACCTCTGCCATGGGTGTTTCCACGGGCACGCCTGCCTCTAAGTTAAGGGCGAACATGGGCGCCCCTGAAAGGGGGGCACTGCTGACCTCGGTGTTCATGGACCGGATGTTCACCCTGTGCCGACGGAGGATCCTGACCACCCGCTGCACTATGCCGGGGTGGTCCATGGCGGTAAGTTCCATGTTGAGGGGGAGTTCAGAACGAGCGGGCACGGTTGAAGGGTCATCCGCCTGGTGAAGAGAGGTCTCAAACCCCATTGCCTTCAGTTCTTCGAGGTCCGACCTGATACCCTGGAGCGCTCCTTCAGCGCACGAGAAGAGGGCGGTGATGGAAAACCGGCCCCCCATGACCGCCATGCGGCTGTCCTCGATGTTTGCCCCCGCCTTGAAGAGGAGGGATGAGACGTCGTCAACAATGCCCGGTCTGTCCCTGCCCACCAAGAACAGGATCATATGCTTTTTCAATTTCTACTCCTCAAGGGCTATCCCCTGCCGCCGGTGATCCAGGAACATGGCGCGCCACTGTTTCAGGGAGGCGGCTGGTCCGGAGGGGCTCAAGTTCCACACTGAAGATCTCGCTCATATGTCTCCTGGCCGCCCTTCGTACCTCTCCCGTGGTGATCCTTTTGCCTGACACCTGTTCCATGGAGAGCATCTCCACCCCTTTCAGGCCGCAGGGGTTTATCCACGAGAAAGGTTCCATTTTAGTGTTCACGTTGAGGGCGAGCCCGTGAAAGCTCACCCCGTGTCGGATACTCAGGCCCACGCTCCCTAATTTTCTGTTACCGACCCATATCCCCCTGTTCAAGGGGCTTCGCCGGGCCTCTACGCCCCAGTCTCCTGCAGTACGGATCATTACCTCTTCAAGGGCATCCACGAACCCAACCACGCTCAGGCCGATTTTCCACAGGTCAACAATAGGGTACACCACAAGCTGCCCTGGCCCGTGATAGGTGATATATCCTCCCCGTTCAACGTGGAATACCCCGATCCCTTTTGCCGCCAGGGTGGAATCGTCCACCAGCAGGTGCTCGCGCCCCCCCCGCCGGCCCAGGGTGAACACAGGGGGATGCTCCAGAAACAGGACCAGATCGTGCTCCATGGCCCCCGAAACCCTTGCCTCCACCAGGGCCCGCTGCATCTCGAGGGCCTCCTGGTAGTCCATGAGGGGGATGTCAAGGTAGGGCCATGGGGTTGAAATTGGAGATTTGAAATTGGAAATTTGGGGGGGGCTGTGTCTGATCATTGCTTTCACGATGAAAGAGCCACGATGCATGATGGGGAGCGCATCCAGTGCTTTATACCCTCATCTACTCCAGGTCATGGGAGTTTAGTTACCTCACGGATTGCCGTTATTCCCGTTAGAGCGCCTTTTCCATATTCCTGTGGGAGCGGCTTTCAAGCCGCGACTAAGGGCTCGCGCAAAAATAACTTCCCATTTTCCCATTTCAGCTTCGGGCCATCTTCGGGCGTTGCTCAATCGTGAAGTCCTCGAAACCCAGCCAAGGCGGGGCCATTATTCCTGCGGCTTCACTCAATCGCAATGACCAGGTAAGCGAGCTTGCGAGACTCCGAATCTGACCCAAATCTGAGCCCCGCTTTCAACGGGATGAACTTATTTTTGCGCGAGCCCTAAACCATTGCCGCTGTAGAATCCCCCTCTGGTGGAGCACCCCAATTTCCAATTTCTAATTTCCCATTTCACGCCTCACGCCTTGTGCCTTATGCTTTACGCCTCCATCTCACCCCGCAAGACAGGGCCGCCTTGCGGCCCCTGTCTCATCCATCCTTCTTACCTTGCACCTGTGCGGGGCCGTGCGCAGGAGTTCAGGGTCCTTGTCCGCCTCCTCGGCCACCGACCTCATGGCCTCAATAAAGAGATCTATCTCCTCCTTTGACTCGGTCTCGGTGGGCTCTATCATCATGGCACCGTCCACTATGAGCGGGAAGTAGATGGTGGGGGGATGGAACCCGAAGTCCATGAGCCGTTTGGCTATGTCAAGGGTTGTGACCTTTGCGGCCCGCTGGAATCTGTCTGAAAACACGCATTCATGGAGAGATGGCCTGTCGTAGGGCAGATGAAAACTCCCCTTCAGGCTCTCCCTGATATAGTTGGCGTTGAGGACGGCCAGCCGGGTGACGTTCTTGAGCCCCTTTGGTCCCATGGCCCTTATATAACCGTACGCCCTGACAAGGACCCCGAAGTTTCCGTAAAAACACTGAAGTCTGCCTATGGATTGGGGATAGTCCTCGGAAAGCCTGAACTTTCCGTCCTCCTCGATTATGCGCGGCGCCGGCAGGAAGGGTTCGAGATGTTTTCTGACGCACACGGGGCCAGAGCCGGGACCTCCTCCGCCGTGGGGGGTGGAAAATGTCTTGTGAAGGTTCAGGTGCAGCACGTCAACGCCTGTTTTTCCCATGTGGGCCATGCCCATTACGGCGTTCATATTGGCCCCGTCACAGTACACCTGTCCCCCCTTTGAGTGTACGGTTTCAGCGATCTTCCTGATATCCTCCTCAAACAGGCCCAGGGTGTTGGGATTGGTCAGCATGATCCCCGCGGTCTCCTCGTCCATGACCTCCCCTACGGCCTCTGCTGAGACGATACCGTCATGGCTGGATTTGACCGCCACCGGACGATAGCCGCACAGGGCCGCGCTGGCCGGGTTCGTTCCATGGGCCGTGTCAGGGACGATGATCTTTGAGCGGACCTTTCCCCGCTGCCTGTGATAGGCGTGGATCAGGAGCATCCCTGCAAGCTCTCCCTGGGCCCCGGCCGCGGGCTGGAGTGTGACGGCGTCCATGCCGGTGATTTCCGCCAGTAATCCCTCCAGTTCGGACATGAGCCTGAGGACCCCCTGTGCAAGGCCAGGGGGCAGCATGGGGTGCGCTCCCGCGAATCCCTGGAGGGCCGCGTATTTTTCGTTGGCCTTGGGGTTGTACTTCATGGTGCAGGAGCCCAGAGGGTACATACCCGCGTCAACACAGAAGTTCCACTGGGAGAGTCTCGTGTAATGACGCACCACCTCGATCTCGCTCAGGTCGGGAAACTCAGGACCATCTCCCGTAAGTTCCGGGTCCACGGGAACAGGTTCAACGTCCCGTCTGGGCATGGAAAAGGCGGTGCGTCCCCTTTTTCCCTTTTTCCACAGGAGCGGCTCGTCAAGAACAAGACCCGTTGTTCCCATTAACTCAGGCATGATTGAATCTCAGGCGCAAGGCGTAAGGAACAGAAATCCTGGATTTCCGCTCCATCTTGCTTCTTGCAGCCAGCATCCTTCAACTTGCACCCTGCAACTCCTCAACCAGCCTGTCCATATCCTCCCTGGTCCTGGCCTCTGTTACGCAGAGGAGGCAGTGGCCCTTCAGTTCAGGGTAAAAGGGGGCCAGGGAGAGGCCTGCCACTATCTTTTTTCCAAGGAGCCGCTGATAGATCGCCTCGAAGCCAGGGGGAAATTCCACGACGAATTCGTTGAAGAAGGGACTCCTGAAACCGATCCTGAACCCCGCCTTTTCCATTGCCCCTTTCAGGTACTCTGCCTTGTGATGGTTGAGTAGGGCTAATTCACGAAAACCCGTGCCCCCCAGAGAGGCCATGTAGATGGCGGCGGCAAGGGCGGTCAGGCTGTTGTTGGTACATATGTTGGAAGTCGCCTTTTCACGCCTTATGTGCTGCTCTCTCGTTGCAAGGGTCAGGACAAAACCGTTTCTCCCCTCCCTGTCCGTGGCCTTTCCCACCAGTCGGCCCGGCATGCTCCGGACGTACTTCATCCTGCTCGCGAACATCCCCAGACCCGGCCCTCCGAACCACTGTGGGATACCGAGGCTCTGACCCTCTCCGCAGGCGATATGCGCCCCCAGACTTCCGGGGCTTCTGAAGAGCCCGTAGGCCAGGGGTTCGGTAAAGGAGGTGATGAAGAGGGTATCCCTTGCCTCGCACTTCGCACCCACGGCCGCAAGGTCCTCAACGATTCCAAAGAAGTTGGGCGACTGAACAGCCACCGCGGCAAGCCCGTCGAGACGGTCCAGGTCAGAGATATCGGTCTTTCCCTGTTCCAGATAGGGGAGATCCACGATCTTTATGCCCGAAGGCCCGAGATAGGTCTTAACCACCTGTCTGTGCCATGGATGAATAACCCTGGAAAGGGCCACCCTGTTCCGCCGGGTAATGCGCACGGCCATGAGCAGGGCCTCGGCCAGGGCCGAGGCACCGTCGTACATGGACGCGTTTGATACCTCCATGCCCAGGAGCCTGGCGCTCAGGGTCTGGTACTCGTAGATGGCCTGGAGGGTCCCCTGGCTCATCTCAGGCTGGTAGGGGGTGTAGGGGGTGACGAACTCTGAACGGCTCAGCAGGTGGGTCAGCGTGGCGGGGATAAAATGATCGTACCTGCCGGCCCCAAGGAACGTGATATATTCGGGCGAGGTGGCCACTGAGCCTGAAAGGGTTTGCATCAGGGAGTCCAGTTCCCACTCGGTCAGGGGAGGGGGGAGGTCAAGATCACCCCTCCTGCGGCATCCCTCAGGTATGGTGGAAAACAGATCGTCAAGGGTATCC
>DREN01000405.1 GCA_011051075.1 Deltaproteobacteria bacterium
CTCAATGCCAAGGGACTGGAGCCAGCAGCTCACCCTGTTGGCCCGCTGGTGGAGCTCCCGGTAGGTAATCCCGGTCCCTTGAAAAAGGATCGCCGCCTTGTCCGGGTGAAGCTCGCTCCAGCGCTCTACCCACCATGCTATGTTCATGGACTTTATCATTTCACCCTCAGTCACCCTGTCACGGCCATATTGTCTCCTATCTCCTCGGCCGGCTATCCCGAGACCGCCCCACGGGCCACAGGACCTCCCAATCGGTCTTATCCGGTTGAACCGTTTTTCCAGGCAACCGGTCTTGGGCAGACCCTATTGCGGGAGATGCCGGTCATTTTCGTCGCACGCATCATTCGGCGGGTTATGGCCCATTGAAAAGGTCGTCATCCATGACAATGTTGGTTTTTATGGTAGTGCCTCCTGATTCGTGGGGAGCATTCCCCAATTCTTGACAGGTACATGATATGGCATTATCTCCGGTAAGGCCCCCTCGGAAATGGCCTCAAGGTAGGTGCAGCTTCAGCCGCACAGTCGTCTTAATCTCACCTCTTATCCAGACGTCAATAATCAGGTAATGCTCCCTGATTTGTGTATAAAAGCCATAATATATAGATCCAACCGAAGTCAAGGGCTAAGGACACGCGCCGAAGACAACAGGCGGCATGAGTGACGCACCCAGGATATTTAGCGGTGGGAGGGGAAAACTCCTCACAGATCCGTGGCAGTTGTTCCCACGTCACTGTAAGTAAAGGCATCCATAGCCCCTACCTTTGTGCATAATGCAACACTGGTTCACAAAGACCCCGAATTTGAGGCCCTCACCATGGTCGATCAGGTGAAGCTCCCGTACCAGTTGAGACAGGACAGGTAAAAGCGGCACCAGAGGGCCGGCTGCAGAAAGATGGGTGAGGTAGTAATGACCGGCAATTAAGCGGCCGGACATGGCGCCCACAAAACAAGTTCACCTTGGTGGTGTGCCTTTTTCAACGATATGGCCTTTTTCAAGCAATACCCAATTACACTCGTATGGTAAGTTTGAACAATATCCAACGGGTTTGCCTTCGCAAACATACGCAAATTCATGGAGCGGCAATCCTGGAATTCCGCCGAATCCCTCCTGCGAATAGGTTTGAGAAGCTCGGAGGCAATAGAAAAGGCCAATGGGATATGGAAACTAACAGTGACACGCATAAAGGACGTCGTGAAAGCGCCGGGATAAACCGGCATGGTGTAGGGGATGAAAGGGCCCTACATGAAAGGAGTAGCTGAACCATCATGGCCGCGAGCTATGCGACGATGACTGGGCGAAGTAAGGGCGGGGTAGGCGGGGTACCACACCCTCACCTCTCTCCAATCACGCAACATAACGTCCCGTTCACACGCACTCACACGGTATCTGCCGCGGAACCCGTGAACCTCTTCGAATATTTCTTGACAATGTGCTGCTGGAGATATATGTCCAGGTACATAAAATTGCAACCATGTGCGCATAAATCAGAAAGGGGGTTCTAAGATGATTAAGGTGACGGCGACTAAATTAAGGAATAACCTGTTCGATTATTTAGATAAGGCATCGGAAGGAGAAACCATAATAATCCAGAGAAACAGTAAGGAAGTTGCTCGCCTGGTTCCTACACGCCAGGCGAATTGGCGGGATAAGATGACTATCAAGCCTCAAATTATGGTTGCACCTGAAGAGCTTGTCAGGCCCGTTGAAGATATATGGGAGGGATATGTATGAAAAAAAAGCCCTATTTATTTGATACCCATGCCCTGGTCTTTTGGAATAACAAGGAATCCGTTTCAGAAGAGTTCATAAGTTTTTTTGATAACCAGGCCCAAAAGGGCCATCTTTATGTATCATCCATATCGTTTTGGGAAATTGCCTTGTTGGTTAGGGAGGGCAGGATCTCAATGTCGGACGTGCACGCATGGAAAAACGAAATATTGAGCAATACCAATATCCGCTTAATTGAGCCTTCTGCTTCGGAAATGATTAATTCCACCTTGCTCCCCGATTATCATAAAGATCCATTTGACAGGCTGATAGTTGCTCAGGCTGACCAAAACGGTTTACTGATCGTCACCAAAGACATCAACATTGATAAGTATGAAGTAGAGACTTTCTGGATGTAGTTTGAAGGATATACAAACAACCCATGGCCCAGATTCGGTCCATGATTGGTGATTTTATCGCCCTGCCCGAGTCCAAATCATACATGCGGTTGATTTAGACCCCAAGGCAGGCCTTATGATGAATGAGGAGCCAAGCATCGGCCCACGAAGACAATCAGCCTGTTTCATGGTCAAATAATCTTACATTCATATTGCAAGAATTTAGAATCATCAGACATCAGGGAAAACCCGTTTATCAGGGCCTGCGCTATCAGCATCCGATCAAAAGGATCTTTGTGGTGAAAAGGCAATTTACCCAAGACCATGGCTTCAGCCCCTGAAAAGCTGAGCACCTCAACTCCCATTTTCTGAGCCATTTCAAGCGGATCAAACTCAAAATCGATTTTTCCGATGGAACGTTTAATCATAAGCTCGGCAATACTCATTGCACTGAGGAAAACTTCATTTGCCCGAGACTCCAGTTCATAACGCCTTTTCTGATTGAGCCTATCAGGACAAGACAACATCCATAAGAAAATATGGGTATCAACGAGAATTCTCACGAGCGCTCACCATAAAACATGGCATTTATTTCCTCATTCTCATCCATAAAGTTATCTGGGATATTGATCTGCCCTTTGAGCAAACCAAGTTTGCGTTTTGCCTTGGGCTTATGTGGGACTAATTCAACAAGGGGCAGATTATTCTTCGCAATTATCACCTCTTCGCCGTGATAAGCCATATCGATAAGTTTGGAAAGGTTTGTTTTAGCTTCGGACACATTGACAATCATTGCGCACTCCTCTCTTGGAGAATCAGTTGACCAAACATAGCCATTCAGACCAGGTTGGTCAAGTAGAATTGGGACTCGCAGCGAATATTTGTTGATATTGAGCCTTCTGCCGTTGAGGGAAGGGTGGACGATTCCGACCGATAACGCCGACCAAAATCTTTATCTGGAAGTCTATATACGCAAATCAGAAGTGTGGATATTTGATTATTTAAGGACGTTATATTGTTACAGAACATTATCAAGTTAAAAAGTTAAGGGCGTCCGTTGTGCGCTTACAGGGAAGCGGTGGCATCAGGTCAGGTTAGAAAGATGTCGGATGAGAAATTCTAACAGATCCTCGGCAGCTGCTCTCCCGTGAGCATGGAGAGTATCCTGGTTCCACCCACCCTGGTCTTGAGAAGGACCTGTCCGGGATGGTGATCGGTTACCTCTCCGATTATTGCGGATCCCTTTCCGTGCTTATCCCTCTTCATGGCCCTGAGCACCGTGTCGGCGTCCTTGGATGCAACGGCAACCAACGCTTTTCCCTCGTTGGCAAGGTAGAGGGGGTCAAGGCCCAGGATCTCCGATGCGGCCGCCACGGCACTATCAACGGGGAGGGCCTGTTCAAAGAGCTGTATTCCCACGCCCGATTGACCCGCAACCTCGTTCAGGGCCGTGGCAACCCCGCCACGGGTGGGATCCCTAAGCACATGGACCCCGGAGGCCGCTTTAAGGATGCGTGAAGCCAGGGAGTTGAGGGGGGCGCTGTCGCTTATGAGGCCTGTCTTGAAGTCGAGGCCCTCACGGCTGGTAAGTATGGCGATGCCGTGGTCTCCTATGTTCCCGTTTATTATGACCAGATCCCCGGGCATGGCGTTGTGGCTGCTCACGTCAACACCCGCCAATACCGATCCGATACCAGAGGTGTTTATGAAGATCTTGTCCAGATTCCCCTTTGGAACGACCTTGGTGTCACCCGCGACCACCTTTACATCTGCCTCTCGGGCGGCGTGCGCCACTGAATCAACGATCCTCTCAAGGTCGGCCATGGGCAGGCCCTCTTCAAGGATAAGACCCAGGGTCAGGTAGAGGGGGGTGGCCCCCTGCATGGCAAGATCGTTTACCGTGCCGTGCACCGCCAGGCTTCCGATATCGCCTCCGGGGAAAAAGATCGGGTCCACCACGTAGGAATCTGTGGTCATGGCCCACCTTCCCCCTGAAAGATCCACTACTGCGCTGTCATCGAGCCTGCGCAGGAATTCGTTATCAAGACGGCTGATCAAGATCTCGTTGACAAGATCGCGGGAGGCCTCTCCCCCGCTTCCGTGATCAAGGGTGACGTGGTCTGTTATCATTATTTCCTCTACCGGTAATTAAGCCTTTTCCACCAGCATCATACAATAAAGGCGCAAGGCGTAAGGAACACAGCCGCAAATCAATCAACCAGCCATCCCGTATTCTCTATCCTGCATCATGTATCTTGCATCTAGCATCCAGTATCGAGTATCCAGCATCCAGTATTACTACCTGTGCGGCTCAACAATCACCTTTATGCAGTCGTGTCCCGCGGGGGCTGAGACGAACCGGAATCCCTGATGCGCCTCTGACATCCCCAGCCTGTGGGTCACGGTCTCCATAACGCGGATGCCCCTCTCTCTTATGAGCCTGAGGGCCGTCAGGCAGTCATAGGGGGCGCCGGCGTAGGTGCTGGTCAGGGTTATCTCCGTTCTCCAGAAGAGATCGTTTATGGTGGCGGGAAGGGTTGCGCCCTCTGCGGCCCCGGCAAAGAAGAGGACTGTCCCCCCCTTCTCCACCGCATTCAGGGCCAGGGGTATGAATCCGTCAAAACATATGATTACCAGGTCGGCCAGACGACCTTGGTTGGCCCGGCGGAGGAGTTCCGGGAGATGGTCATCGGCCTGGAGGGCAAGATCGGCCCCCATTTCCTCCGCCCTTTTCAATCTGAACGCTATGGTGTCAGCCGCCACCACCAGCCCCGCGCCAAGGGCGCGGGCAAGACCCACGTGGAGGAGCCCTGATATGCCGCTCCCCAGTACAAGCACTGTCTGGCCGGGGCTCAAACCGGCCCTTCTCTGGCCCCGCAGGACGCAGGCCAGCGGTTCCATAAAGGAGGCCTCCTCAAAGCTTACCCCTTCAGGGATGTGAAAGACTCCCCGATCCACATTAATGGCAGGGACCCTCACATATTCTGCAAATCCCCCCGGGTCGAAATGGGTGCCCTTGAGCAGGGTTTCGCACACGGTGTGGTGCCCGCCCAGACAGTGGTGGCAGGTGTTACAGGGCACGTGGTGTGTGGCGGCCACCCGGTCGCCCACCTTGAACCTGTCCACCCCGGCCCCCACTTCCACAACCTCTCCGGCCACCTCATGGCCCAGCACAAGGGGTACCTTGTCCCGCCTGTACCACTCCATCACATCGCTGCCGCATATGCCGCTTGCCCAAACCTTAAGGAGAAGTTCACCGGCCCCTGTTTGAGGCACCGGTATCTCTTCCAGGCGGACATCGTTATTGCTGTAGTACATTAAGACGCGCATTTGGGCACGGGTTGCGAATCAGAGGTTACATATCTTTTCAATAAATCCGGGACCAGTAGCCACCTTGTGCCGGCTCCGGGGAGTTTTGACAAGTAACGAGGTTACGGGTTAGCTCCCTTATCAGCGGTGGTCGTTCGCTTCGTTTTTGTTACATTGCCACTTACGGGAATGATCAATCATTGGTCCAAGGCAGATAGACTTCTCCTGAGCACATTCACCGGTGAATCATAAATCGCCAATCATAAATCGCCAATCATAAATCCTAAGAGGGGTACCGGATAATAATGGTCTCATCTCTGCCCGGACCCACAGATATGATGGAGACGGGAACCCCCGTGATATCCTCAATGGCCCTTATATAAGACCTGGCCTCTCCGGGCAACTGATCCACCTTCCTTGCACCCGAGATATCATCCTTCCACCCGGGCAGTTCCTCATAGACGGGGGCGCAGGCGGCCATCCTGGTGAGACTGGCCGGTCTCTGATCCACACGTTCACCGTTGATCTCGTACCCAACGCATACCTTGAGGGTCTCGAGACCTGTAAGAACGTCCAGCTTCGTAATGGCGAGGCTGTCAAGACCGTTCAGCCGCGCGGAATCACTAACCACCACCAGGTCAAGCCAGCCGCAGCGCCTGCGCCTGCCGGTGGTAGCCCCGAATTCCTTCCCCCGCTCCTGGATATAATCGCCTGTCTCATCTTCAAGTTCAGTCACAAAGGGCCCTGCCCCCACCCTGGTGGTGTAGGCCTTGACAATGCCCACCACGTGGTGAAGCTGATTAGGCCCAATGCCTGCCCCGGAGCAGGCCGTGCCCGCCACCGGGTTTGAAGATGTGACAAAGGGGTAGGTCCCGTGGTCAATATCAAGGTGAGTACCCTGGGCCCCTTCAAAGAGGATCCTCTTGCCCTCCTTGAGGGCCTGGGCAAGTTCCACGGATACATCGGTGATAAACGGAGCCAACTGCTCTCCCATGGCGAGATAGTTGTCCAGTATGGGTTTTGGTTTTAGGGGTTCGGCGTCCAGGAATTTCTCCAGCAGGAAATTCTTCTCCCGCAGGTTTGAGCGCACCTTCTCCTCCAGGATCTCGGGTTCAGTGAGATCCACCGCTCTAACCCCCACCCTTGACACCTTGTCCTCGTAGCAGGGACCGATTCCACGACCCGTGGTCCCCAACTTGGCCTTGCCTTTGGCGGCCTCCCTGGCCAGGTCAAGGGCCCTGTGATAGGGCATGATAATATGGGCCTTCTCGCTCAGTGAGAGCCTATTGGGGCCGACCGTTACCCCGGCCTTTTTCAGGCTCTGGATCTCCTCCAGAAGTACTTCAGGATCAACCACAAGGCCGTTACCGATGAGACACTTCTTGTCCTGGTAGAGTATCCCCGAGGGGATGATGTGAAAGATGAACTGTTTCCCATCCACCACGAGGGTATGCCCCGCGTTGTTTCCACCCTGAAATCTCACGACCATATCCGACCTTGCCGTCAGAAGGTCCACCACCTTTCCCTTTCCTTCATCACCCCACTGGGTTCCAACCACTACCGTATTGGGCATATCTCTCTCCTCGTGTGCGAAAAGATCTATAAAATGAACGGGTTTTCCTGTGCAGGGTCCAGGGGCAAGGGGGATTCAGCATGGCCCCTGTTTCTGCTGCACTCGGGCATAGTCCTCCGGAGTATCAATATCCCTCCAGTCGTACGGGCCTTCCGGATCGACCAGACAGAGCTGATCCCTGTACCTGGCAAGGATGGCCCTGGCGCCCATATCTCCCCGAAGGTCCAGCAGTTCGGGGTAAAGATCCCTGCTGAAAATCATCGGGTGAACCGGCCGCTCCTTCCCCCTGACCGCGCCGATCAGTAACCCAGACTCCAGGTAACGGCGAATAAGCAGGTCGATCAGATCCCTGCAGAGAAAGGGCATATCACATAGGAGGATCATCACATGATCGTGGGTATTTTCAACCGCTGATAGACCTGTGATGATGGAAGTGCTCATTCCCTCCCTGAACCGCCGGTTGTCCACTATTTTAAGCCTGGCCTCATGGCAGAGGGGAGAAACAGCATCCCTTATTTTAACGGCACGGTGTCCTAACACCAGCACCACCCTGTCTAACTGAGATCCCAAGGCCTCCATGAGCACCCGCTCGATAAGGGTCTTTTCCCCGAGGGGAAGGAGCTGCTTTGTCCTGCCCATCCGTGTGGAGGCTCCGGCAGCAAGGATAATGCCGGCAACCCTTTGACCTCGCAGGATCATTTCTCTCCTATGGGACCGCTTTCTCAAAGCCTTTCTGAAATACCTTCAGGTTGGTCTCCCGGAAACGGTCAGGGCTGACCCTAACTATGGTCTCCTTCAGCTCGTCATGGCTGATGGGGCCATCCTGAAAGGCGGAAAAAAAGCCCAAAAGGGCCAGATTGGCAGACATGGGGGCGGACAGTTCCGCTGCCATGCGCAAGGCGGAAGTTGCCCTGCAGACGATCCCCATCTCCTCCACATAGGGCCTTACCTCTTCCCGTGGGAAGGGGTTCCCTGGAGCGTTGGCGTAAAGCCTTCCCCCCCTGGCGAGAAAGGGGATATTCCTGTAGGCCTCGTTTTCATCCAGGGCCAGCAGTATGTGGGCCGACCCGGCCCTGACCAGGCTCCCCTTAACGTCACCCACCCTGAGATGGGAGACCACTGATCCGCCCCGCTGGGCCATTCCATGGGTCTCGGCAACCAGGATCTTCAACCCCTTGTTAACGGCAGACTGCGCCAGGATCTTGGTCATGAAGAGTATGCCCTGGCCCCCTAAACCACTCAAGACAAAATCGATCTTTTCCATGGATATTATGAATTCTCCTTACGCCTCTACTATGGCGCCTTTGGGGCATATGTCCAGGCAGACGCCACATTGGGCACAAAGGGTTTGATTAACCGCAGTCCGTTCCAGGTCAGGGTCTTTGTAAAGGGCCGGGCATTCAAACCGTTCGTGGCAGAAGTTACATTCCACGCAATCATCCGTTACGACTATCTCCTTTTTGTGGGGGATAGCCTCTTCCCTGTAGGCAATGACACAGGGGTGCCGCGCGATAATGACGGCCACCCCGCCGGAGGGATCAGATGTATATGCAGCGGCCTTTTTCATCAGTTCCACCATTGCCTTCAGGTCGTAGGGGTCTACCACCTCGATAAAATCTACCCCGCAGCCTGCAACGACCCTTTCAAGGGGGATGGTATTGCCCCTTGTGCCATCCGCGCGTATCCCCAATCCCGGGGTGGGCTGCATACCTGTCATGGCGGTGGTCTGATTGTCCAGGATCACCAGGATAAACCGGGCGTCATTATATACCGCGTTCAACAAACCTGCGGTGCCCGAATGATAGAAGGTTGAATCCCCCATGGTGGCCACTACGGGCTGCTCAACCCCGTCCTGGGCAAAGGCGTGATAGAAGCCGGTTCCAAGGGTAATCCCGGCACCCATGTCCAGGCAGGTGTCAACGCCCCCAAGGTTTATCCCCAGGGTGTAACAGCCGATATCCGAGGTGTATATGGCCTTTGGCCTTGCCTTCCTTATGGCAAAAAAAGAGGCCCGGTGGGGACAGCCGGGGCAGAGAGTGGGCTTGCGTATGGGGAGTTCAAGCCCATTTACCAGTTCAAAGGCCTCCCTCCGGCCCCCGCTTGTGAGGGGTTTCATCCCTAATTCCTTCAGGGTCCTGTTTATGAGGTCATAGACCACCTCGGGCGCCAGTTCACCCTCAGAGGGAACATGCCCTGAAAACCTCCCCAGGACCTTTTCCCTGTTCCTCAAGAAGTACTCTATTACCGTGTCCGTTTCTTCGATCACAAGGATCTTTTCGCAGGCGGACATGAACTCCCCGGCCAGGGCCTCTGGAAAGGGGTGCGGCGCACACATCTTGAGTACCGGGATATCCTTCCGGTCTTCATCGGACAGTATGTCCCGCACCACGGAGTAAGGGACCCCGCCGGCCAGGATTCCAAGGGGGTACTCCTTTCCCGGCTCAAGGTCGTGAAAGTTGAAGGGCTTAAGCCCGTCGAACCTGCGCCCGATCTTCTTTAACTTCCTGTTCAGTTCACCGTGGAGGATAAAGCGAAACTTAGGCGTGGCAGCCCACCGGCCCGGGTTTTTTTCAAAGGATGCCTTACGGTCGTTGTCCCTGAGATCCCCCCATGTGAGGTCCTCTCTGGCGTGGCAGACCCGGATGGCGGGTCGTAGGATTACAGGCGTCTGGAATTCCTCGGAAAGATCCAGGGCAAGTCCCACCATCTGCCGCGCCTCTTCCGGGCTGGAAGGATCCAGGACCGGGACCTTGGCGAAACGGGCCATCAACCGGGTGTCCTGTTCGGTCTGGGATGAGTGGGGCCCAGGATCGTCGCAGGCAATAATAACAAGCCCTCCCATGGTTCCCATGTAGGCGGCGCTCATGAGTGAGTCGGCCGCCACGTTCAGCCCCACCTGCTTCATGCAGCATGCGGCCCTCTTCCCTGATATGGCGGCGGCATAGGCGTTATCAAAGGCCACCTTCTCGTTGGTGGACCACTCCGCATAGGTATTAAGGCCGGCAGATTTGACCAGCCTGACCACCTCGGGAAGGATCTCCGAACTGGGCGTTCCCGGGTAGGATGTCACCACCTGACACCCAGCCTCTAACAGGCCCAGGGCGATCGCGCCGTTTCCCAGAAAAATCTCTCTCTGCGTCATGATTTTGTCTTCTTCCCCTCTATGTATTGTGCCATCGAATTCAACCAGTTCAGTAATGGAGGCCGTCTGAGGGATGGCCTCCCCCGCAAACCAGGCGCAAGGGTAGTCGCTCAGGCGAATAAAGTCAAGGGACCAGATAGAGGATTTTCCCCCGGCACCTGTTGACATGGGTCGATGGTTACCCTAAGATTGCCGCCCACAAAAGACCTATGGTGCCGGGCGGCACTGTGATCACCGGGCCCGGCGTTGCTGTGGACCCGAGCCGTATCGCTATTTTGGAGAAAGCCCCATGCATCTTAATAATGTTACGCTTCTATATGAAAAATATCCCACAGAGGAATACTATCCCTTTAACCTCCAGGTCCTCCGTCGGACCAGGAGGATTGAGTTTCACTCTCCCGTGACCTTTTTTGTGGGGGAAAACGGTACCGGCAAATCCACGCTTCTTAAGGCCCTGTGTCAGAAATGCGGGATCCACATATGGAAGATGGCCGAAGGGGTCAGGCTTGAGACCAACCTGTACGAGGAAACCCTCTACATGTTTCTTGAGGTCCAGTGGAGCAGTGGAAGGGTCCCAGGGTCCTTTTTCGGATCAGAGACCTTCAGGGATTTTGCCCAGTGCCTTGACGAGTGGGCAGCGGCCGATCCAGATACGCTCAGGTTTTTCGGGGGGAAATCCCTCATAACCCAGTCCCACGGGCAATCCCTAATGACCCTGTTCAAGGCCCGTTACCGGATAAAAGGGCTCTATTTTTTAGACGAGCCAGAGACCGCCCTGTCCCCAAAGAGCCAGTTGGAACTGCTCAAGGTGCTTAAACGTATGGGAGAGGCGGGGCATGCCCAGTTTATCATCGCCACCCACTCCCCGATTCTTCTGGCCTGTCCCGGAGCGGATATCCTAAGCTTTGATGAGGCCCCTGTGCGGAAAATCGACTACGAAGATACAGAACACTACCTCATATACAAGAACTTCATGGAGAACAGGGGCAGGTATCTGAAAGAGATGTAGGCGGTATGAACAGCTTTATCCCGGGCCGGGTCAGGAGTCTGATCCTGCCCTTTTTTTTGCCTGATCAATGAGTTCTAACAGAGAGACCACCTTGGTGGTTTTTGGCCTGGAAAAGGCCTTTTTCCACTCCTCCGGTTCAAGCTCCCCCCTCAGGTATTCCTCCACCAGGAAGTGGGGGTACCAGCAGTCGAGTGTCTTGAAGCAGGGGAGTCCGCTGTTTTCCCTCCGGCAGAAGGAAAACCCTATCTGATGGCCCAGCCGTGGGCAGCGGATCATATAATCATCACCAGGGGGTGTGTTTTCCCTTTTCATGCGAGCATTTTCCTTGGAACAGGGCCGGAGGCCGGGAACCGGCCTCCGGATGTACTGCATTTTTCGGAGAGGGCTTAGATGGTTCCTGCCCTGTACTGCTTCGGTTTGGGGAGGGGCTCGATATCGGCCAGGGCCCTCTTGATGTCCTCTTCGGGCAGGGGATAGTCCGAAAGTCTGCCCTCAAAGTAGGCCTGATAGGCGGCCATGTCCACCAGACCATGTCCGCTCCAGTTGAAGAGGATGACCTTTTCCTTCCCCTCTTCCTTGGCCTTGATCGCCTCACGAATCACCATTGCCACGGCATGGTTGCACTCGGGTGCGCTTATGAACCCTTCTGTCCTGGCAAAGGTAACGCCGGCCTGGAAGGTCTCCATCTGGTGAACGGCCACAGGCCGGATCAGGTTGTCTAAAATGAGCTGGCTTATGATGGGGGCCATGCCATGATACCTGAGTCCGCCCGCATGGATGGGGGCAGGCACGAAGTTATGACCCAGGGTATGCATGGGGAGGAGGGGGGTCATCTGGACCGTATCCCCAAAGTCGTAGGCAAAAGGGCCCTCGGTCATTGTGGGGCACGAGCTTGGCTCAACACCGATGATGTCGATCTCCTTGCCGTGAATCTTGTCCCGGACAAAGGGGAGGCAGTTCCCCGCGAAGTTGCTCCCCCCGCCTGCGCAGCCGATAACCACGTCCGGGTAATCGCCGGCGATTGCCATCTGCTTCTGGGTCTCGAGACCGTTGACGGTCTGGTGGAGCATAACGTGATTAAGGACGCTACCCAGGGAGTACTTTGAGTTTTCCCCGGTCACCGCGGCCTCAACCGCCTCACTGATGGCGATGCCAAGGCTGCCGGGAGACTCTGGGTCCTGCTCCAGGATGGTCTGTCCGGCCTTTGTCTCTGTGCTGGGGCTTGCCACACAGGTGGCGCCCCATGTCTCCATCATGAGCCTTCTGTAAGGCTTCTGATTGTAGCTGATCTTTACCATATATACCTTGCACTCCAGGCCGTAAAGTGCGCAGGACATGGCAAGGGCGCTGCCCCATTGACCTGCCCCTGTCTCGGTGCATATCCTCTTGGTGCCGGCCACTTTGTTGTAGTAGGCCTGTGCAATGGCCGTGTTGGGTTTGTGGCTGCCCGCCGGGCTCACACCTTCATTCTTGAAATAGATCTTGGCAGGGGTATCAAGATACTTTTCCAGGGCGTATGCCCTGTAAAGTGGCGAGGGCCGCCAGATGGCGTATTTTTCCAGGATCTCTTCAGGGATGTCGATCCATCTTTCCTGACTGACTTCCTGTTCAATCAGGTTCATGGGGAAAATGGGGGCAAGATCATCTGGCCCAACAGGCTGACCGGTCCCCGGATGGAGAGGCGGTTCCATCGGTGTGGGCATATCTGCCATGATGTTGTACCATTGACGCGGCATTTCCGATTCGGGTAAAAAAATCTTTTTGACCTCCATGACTCCTCCTCTTTCCATTCTTGGGTTGTTATTATTCAGCCCGTGATAAGCAGCGGCACGGACCGGCCTGACCAATGATGATCTATGGTTCCCATGGAGCTATCACACATCCCGTCACTGAGACGCCGGGCTGTAAGCCCTTATAACGGTTCGAAGGCTAACCCCTTTGCTCGACAAAGTCAAGTCAAGAAACAAAGACCGAATCCAGTTCATCCTGGATATACTTGAGCCTGTCCATCTCCCCCTCGCCCATGTTTCCGTCCATCTCCCCGGACCCTATTTTTTTCCGCAGGGTCTTGAGTTTGTTCTCCAGGTCGATGATGGCGTTTATCATGGCGATATTCACGTCCTCCTTCTCTGCCGATACCTGTGGTTTTTCTGAAGCAATCTCTTTGGGTTTGAGAATAAGCCGCTCCTTCCACGTGGGAACGTGTACCACCAGGTTGAGCCTTTCATGAATCTTGTCCGCCAGGGCCTGGCTGGCATTGGACTCTCCATGGATAACAAAGACCTTGGGATCTGACTCAAAATGGGAGACCCAGTGGAGCAGGTCTTCCTGATCCGCATGGGCGGAAAAACCGCCGATGGTGAAGACCCTGGCCCTTACAGCCACGTTTTCTCTGAATATCTTCACCTTCTTTGCCCCGTCAACGATCATTCGGCCGGTTGTTCCCTTTGCCTGGAACCCCACGATGACGATGCTTGCTCCCTCCCGCCAGAGGTTGTGCTTCAGGTGATGTTTTATCCGTCCGGCAGTGCACATGCCGCTCCCGGCGATAATAATGGCGGACTCCTTCCTTTCGTTTATGGCTATGGACTCCCTTGTGGTGGGCGTAAACCTGAGATTGGGCATATCAATGGGATCATAGCCCGAGTCTACTATGGCACTGGCCTCTTCGTCGTAGTATTGCTTGTTTTTTCTGAAGATCTCCGTGGCCTTTATGGCAAGGGGACTGTCCAGGTATATGGGGATATCCGGGATTAGTCCCTGACGAAGAAACTCACCGAGGATATAGAGGATCTCCTGGGTCCTCTCCACGGCAAAGGCGGGTATTATGATCTTTTCTCCAAGGGCCGCACTGTAACGGACGGCCTCGATCAGTTCCTTCTTACTCCCCTCCAGATCACGGTGGAGCCTGTCCCCGTAGGTGGACTCCACAAAGAGATAGTCGGCGTCGAATATCTCGTGGGGGTCCCTTACGATCAACTGGTCCTTCCTGCCCAGATCCCCGGAAAAAACTATCTTGAGCGTTTCCCCCTGATCTTCCACCCATAACTCCAGGATGGAAGAGCCTAATATGTGCCCAGCGTTCCTGAGTCTGGCCTTTAGGGCCGGCGCAACCGTAAGGATGGTGTCCCTTTTAGTGGGGTTGAGCAGTTTCAGGGCCGCCTCCGCATCCTCCGTGGTATAAAGGGGAGTTACCTTCCTTCTGGCCTGGCGTTTATTCTTTCGCGTCTGCCACTCCGCATCCATCTCCTGGATGTGGGCCGCGTCCAGGAGCATGATCTCACAGAGCTCGGCCGTTGGCGGGGAGGTGATGATCCTGCCCCTGAACCCGTCCCTTACCAGTTTAGGAATCCTGCCGCTGTGATCCACATGGGCATGGGTCAGAAAGAGGGTCTGAATCTCCGCAGGGTCAAATCCCCACCCTCCCTGGTTTCGACTCTCCATCTGCCTGCCACCCTGAAAAAGCCCGCAGTCCACTAACACCTTCCCGTTTTGCGGGGATTCAACGAGGAAACAGGACCCGGTAACAGATCCTGCTCCGCCGAGGCATGTAATCCTTAGCATATTGATCTCCTCTTGTTGGAAATTGGAAATTAGAAATTGGGAACTCCCAGTTCGTGCGGGTTTTTCAATCGACAATCATCAATCCAATCCACAGATTACGCAGATTCTCGCAGATTATTGAAACGTAATTACCCCATAAGATTAACCCTCTTGATGGGGAAAGCCAATTTCGTCATGGCATTCACCCATCTTTTAATATTCAATAGGCAATATTCAATCCAAAACGGGGTGCCGATACCTTTCGCCGGCATAGTTTTTCATCACAACGCAGTGGTCGTCCTGTTCAATCACGTATCCGGGCAGGAGCGGTACCTTTCCGCCTCCGCCCAAAAGATCAACGGCAAAGTGGGGCACGCACAGTCCGGAGGTGTGGCCCTGAAGGGCGGCCATAATCTCAAGCCCCTTGTGGAGGGGGGTCCAGAAATGGGAGGTCCCTTTTACCGGATCTGCCTGAAACAGATAGTAGGGTCTGACCCGGATTGTCAAGAGTTTCCGCATCAATGTCTTGATGGTTCCCATATTGTCGTTGACCCCCTTAAGGAGCACGGTCTGGCAGCCCAGGGGGATACCGGCATCGGCAAGCCTGGCGCATGCCAGTGCGGACTCGGGGGTTATCTCATGGGGATGGTTGAAGTGTGTATTGATGTACAGAGGCTGGAAAGTCCCTAACATCTTTGCCAGTTGAGGGGTGATCCTCTGGGGGAGGGTGCAAGGGACCCTGGTCCCGATACGTATGATCTCCACATGACTCATTGATTTCAGTTCCTGGAGGATGGGAAAGAGATCCCGGTCTTCGAGGAGAAGAGGATCCCCCCCTGAAAGGAGGACATCCCTCACCTCCCTGTGACCCCTGATATAGGAAAGTCCCTCCCTGACAGAAGACCCGGTAACCATGGAAGACAGGCCCACCTTCCTCTTGCGGTTGCAGAACCGGCAGTACATGGCGCAGGAGGAGGATATGAGGAACAGGACCCGATCCGGATACCTGTGGGTCAGACCCGGCACAGGGGATGAGCCCTCTTCGTTCAGGGGATCATGGAAACCGGCATTATCGGTGATTTCCCTCGAATCCGGGATGCACTGTTTGTAAATAGGATCATCCCTTTCCTTTATGAGGCCCAGATAGTAGGGGTTGATACGCATGGGATAGTGCTCTGACACCGCCCTGAGGAGTTCCCTGTCCACATCAATAAAGGGGGGCAGGGCCTCTGGCGTGGTGACGCTTCGGGACAGGAGTTCCTTCCACCGTGAGTCTCCACCAGGTTCCATGCTTCCCTCCTTCAAGAGGAGAACCCCTTTCCTGAAAGGATCCGGCGGGCCCGGGGTCCGCAGTTGAAAAGGAGGTCAAGGGCCGAGAGGTTGGGAATAAATCGCCCCCACAACTGGGGATAAACCGGCGGACGGTAGCTCAAGGGCTTCAGCCTGATCCCGGCCCGTTCAAAGGCCTCTGGATCCAGGAAGTTCGTCCCTCCCTGGGTCAGGAAGCGGGTAGCCCCGAGTCTCCTGCAGACCTCCACGGAGAGGAGGGGTTCGGCCACTTCAACGTGGAGATCAGATAAGACCTCAACTCTGGTGGAAATACGCAGACACCTTAAGATGTAGTGGATGATCTTGAGGTTGAGGTCGATGAGCCTCTCAAAGCCCGCGGAAAAGATCTCTTCTAAAAATGGCAGATGATCTTCAAAAAAAGGGGCCTTTGCATAGGCGCTCTTCAAGGCGGCCATATGCTTTTTGGCCCAGCGGCCCTCGTGGCATATCCTGACCTCATCTATCTTCTGCAATCCAAGGCCCTTTCTCCATACGGGAATGCTCATCCAGAGGGTGCCCTGGTCGTTCTTGAAACGGTTCCTCGTGAGCCAGGTGGTCCCTGTGGGGAATTGTACCCGATCCATGATAACAAGGGTGTCAGAGTGAAGGGCCCTTAGAAAAAAACCTGGGAAGGGGGCGAAATATGGGCGGCAGGCGGATACTATCATGACAAGGGCTCAAAGTGGCAAGGTTAAACTGAACTGCCTGTACTGACTTCAGTTGGATTAGTATCACTGGGGAAAAAGCGTGTCAACTGGAGGGCCCATCCCGTGGTCATGGAAAAGGGCGTTACCTCCCCCAGGGACAGGGACTTTGAACCAAAATTTACCATAACCAACCGTATCACCACCGGACTGACCCGCATCGAGCGGGCCCGGGGGTTCCTGGAGGCCGCCACCCTGTCCGAGAACTGGGTGCGGGAGATGGGCCGGCGTGCGTTGGTGCTGGAGGCCCATCATACCACCCACATCGAAGGCACACGTCTCACCCTGGATCAGGCCGAACGCCTGTGGCAGGGAGACAGCGTACCTGAGGCCGATCCGGATGATGCAAGAGAACTCCTGAATTACCGCAAGGCCTTTAAATTTGTCTCAGAATACCTTGCCAGCGGCGATCCGATTACGAAGGGACTCATCCGGGAAATTCACAAGCGGCTTGTGGACGGTGTCAGAGGAGGCTCGGCGGCACCGGGCCAGTACCGAAAAGTACAGAACTATAGGCCTACAGAAAAAC